>CBFDAY010000104.1:0-8452 GCA_965602895.1 uncultured bacterium | reverse complement strand
GATACGTCTTGAAATATCGATTTGCCAAACTAGAAAATTTGAAACCGCAGATACACGCAGATAAACGCGGATGAAAAGGAAAAACGACAAGAACAATCTGTGTGAATCTGTGAAATCTGCGATTCCGGTCTCTGTGTTCTGTTGACGAAGAAGCGCTGCTAACTATATCGACTCGTCAATTGTATGTGTCCCGGGGTTGACAGGAGGGATGCGAGAAAGTAAAATACGAGCCTTGGCTCTGCTCAAATCTGAATTGTGAATCGGAACCCATATGTATCGTTTTCTTCGAATCAGTCTTGGCGGCCTGCTGGTCATCCTGGGATTCATCGGCCTTTTTCTTCCCGTCCTGCAGGGTTTTATGTTCCTGGGAGTGGGCGGATTGCTGCTCTATAAAGACGTACCGTATCTGCCTCGACTTTTTCGGGGGCTGAAGACCCGCTATCCATCGATCGGCCGTGCGACCGGGCGCATTAAGGCCGTGCTGTCTCGGCGACGCTGAGCGCGGCAGGACTCCTTTTCTTCTTTTCGGGAACTCAAACCAATTTTCAATGAAATCGGGCGCGGCACAGCGCCCCTGCGAACGCTCTCCTTCGCAGGCACGGGTTGGATTTCAGGCGTGATATTGAGCGCCGCCATGCGATCTCAGGCACGGCGTTGATTATGGCAAGTGTCTAATGATGAATGACGAGAGGAACAATCAGCGGAAAGAAATCAGTGGACAATATGATAGGTAAAGCCACCCGGCGCCCTTGACAACGGAGGGCTACACATATAAAATTGAGCGAAGCATGGTAAATACTTGATCTGCCAAGACTAACAAATGGAGAGCGATTTTGGACGAGCGAGCCGGACAGGCCGGCATTGCTGAGCGAACGCAGGGTCGATGGCTGGGGCTGCTTCAGACGATGAGGCCCAAGCAGTGGGTCAAGAACCTGATCATTTTCGCCATCATCGTTTTTTCGATGAACTTCTTCGATCTCGTGATGCTCGCGCGCACATGCCTCGCCTTCGCCTTTTTCTGCATTCTTTCCGGAGCCGTCTACATCATCAATGACTGCGCCGATCTCGAACACGACCGGCGGCACCCGGTAAAATCGCAGCGCCCGATCGCCTCGGGCGTCGTCCCGCCGGCCTTTGCAATACGGGCCGCGGTCGTTCTCTCGGTCCTGTGTCTGGGCGGCTCTTTTTTGCTCGGCATCGGGTTCGGACTGATATCGTTCGCGTACTTCGCGCTGGTGGTCGCATATTCCTACTATCTGAAAAACGTGGTCATCCTCGACGTCTTCGCGATTGCGCTCGGATTCGTCATACGCGCGCTGGCCGGCGGGATAGTGATCAATGAGCCCATATCGTCGTGGTTTCTCATATGCACTATGTTCCTCGCCCTTTTCCTGGCATTGGCCAAGCGCAGACACGAGCTGCTGCTGCTGGAGAGCGAGGCGTACAAGCATCGCAAGTCGCTCGCCGAGTACAGCCAGGTTTTTCTCGACCAGATGATTGCGGTCGTGACGACGTCGACCGTGATCTCCTACGCGATGTTCACGGTTTCAAGCGAGTCGCTTGAGTTTCAGCGCTACCAGACGCACAACCTCATATACACCGTCCCGTTTGTGGTTTACGGGATATTCCGCTACCTGTATCTGGCCTATCACAAAGAGCAGGGCGGCAGTCCGACCAGGATATTGCTTACCGACAAGGCGCTCATGCTGGACATAGCCTTGTGGTCCATTGCTTGCGGCCTGATCTTGTACAGGCCGTCGTGGTTGGGATAAAAAACCTCAGGAGGTGAACCCAGGCATGAGTTCAGTACGCGTCTCCCAGGAATCCGAAGAAACCGGCGGCGCCGAGAAATCCAAGGTCGCCGTGCTCCGAACCTCGCCCGAGACCGTTCTCGAAGATTACGGGCGACTGATGCGCATGGCCGATTACGCAAAACACCTGCCTAAAGACAAGGATACGGCGCTCAAGATAAATATTTCCTGGGATGTGTTCTATCCCGCGTGCTCGACCGCTCCCTGGCAGCTCGATGGCGTCATCAAGACGATGCTCGAGGACGGCTACGCGAAAGATCTGCTGCACGGCTGCCACAACCGTACGGTCGTCGTCGACGCCAAAGTCGGCGAGGTGGAAAACAGGCACAAGCAGGTTGTGGTTGATAAATACGGCCTGCGCAACGTGCACCTGTACGAGCACGAGCGCTGGGTCAAGTATGAGCCGAAGGGGGAGATACTGGTTCTCAACGACATCTATCCCGAGGGCATATACATTCCCGAGCGCTTCATCGGCGAGAACATTCTCCATTTACCGACCATGAAAACACATGTTTTCACCACGATGACCGGCGCGATGAAAAACGCCTTCGGCGGCCTGCTGCAGGAACGCCGCCACTGGACTCACAGCGTCATACACGAGACCCTCGTCGACCTTCTCACGATACAAAAGGAAATCCACTCGGGCATCTTCGCCGTTATGGACGGCGCCTTCGCCGGCGACGGCCCCGGCCCGCGCTGCATGAGGGTCCACGTGAAAGACTACATCCTCGCCAGCGCCGACCAGGTGGCCATCGACGCCGTCGCAGCCAAAATGATGGGATTCGACCCGATGAGCCTCGACTTCATCCGGATCGCCCACGAAAAGGGCCTCGGATGCGGCAAGATCGAAGAAATGGAGATCGTCGGTGAGGACATTTCGGGGATAAACTGGCGCTTCGAAGGGAAAAAAAGCACCTTCGCCAGTCGCGGCCAGAAGGCGATCTATCACGGCCCATTGAAACCCCTCGAAAAGCTGCTGCTGAGAACGCCGCTGGTGCCGTGGTCGTATGCCGCCTCACACATCTATCATAATTGGCTCTGGTATCCCTTCGTCGGGAAAAGGCGGGTGCGGGAGGCGCTCCGGACAAAGTGGGGCGAGCTTTTCAGCAGGTATTAGCGCCGGGCCGAGTCCGTCTTCTAAGCTGTCTCGCGAATCCGTTCCTCCAACTCGTCATAGTGGAAGAACCTGTCGTATTCCGCCAGCGCGGCCAATGCTCGTGAGTAGGTCTTGATTCCCCTTTCCTCAAGAATGGCCGCCGGGTTAAGCCCACCAATGACTATCGCGCCGACCTGTCCCTGGTTCACGGGAATCTCAAGGAGCGACTGATTCGGCCAACCGATGGTCATGAAGCCGCCGAGGCCCACCTCCTCCAGCCGATGCGCCAGATCCATTACCTGCTCCCGGCTTTCGGCCGGCAATTCCCGAAAGCTCGCTCCGATGCGGCCGTTTCCGTTTTCAGTGGCGCCAATGTAATCGGTCATTCGGCTGCGTATGAAGACCTCAAGAGGATCCAGCGTGGTCCCGCTGTAATGGATCACCTCAACGAAACGGGTCGGCTCGTAATTCTGCATTTCGAGTAAGCCGCCGAACCGGGAATACGTCGGGATGCCGTGCGTCAACAGGACGCCGTTGAGCGTTATCGAGCACACCGTCCCGAGCCCGATCATATCCTCCGGTATTGTCAGATCGCCTATCCGTTCCCCCGGGGGAAACACCGCGGCGAGCTTGCCCATGGCGTATCCGGCGGCGAATACCTTTTTGACCAGCGGGGCGGCCTCCATCAATTCGGACTTGTCGACTATGCTGACGTTGACGACAACGGTGCCCGATCTGGTGGAAAGATCGAAGCTCATTCTATAAGTCATTTGATCGATCTTCGCCGCGAGGAAGCCGATCTTCTCTATGATCCGGGCGCTCCCCAATTCCTGCAATCCGCGTCTTGTGATAAGCCGGCCCTTCCGCCCGAGGTTATCGGTCATGCCTTCCCTGTCCATCTCCTTCAGGTAAAAGCGCACCGTGCGCTCGCTTATCTCGTGCCCGGCCGCAAGGAGCCTCTCGGTTATCTTCGAGCTTCCCAACGCTCCGCCGGCCTCGTGCAAGACCCTCAATATGGCAAGACGCTTCTTTTCGGTTTTTTCGCTCATGCCATAATTCTACCACAACAAATGCCGCTTTGCAACAATTTTTGTGGCATTTATGCCGTAATATATTAGGTTGTCAACCTGATAATATCCTCCGGCAGTCCCCTCTTTCATGCCGGATTACTGGAAAATTTCAAGTTTTGAGCGCCATTTATGAACTCCATTAATTGCCGGAAAACTCAGATTCTTGCCGCAAAGAGATGGCAAAATTGCCGCTTATTAGATATGGAGCATAGGATCGCGAATATCCGAAACCAATAATATATCGAATGTTATCGGTCATATCATTGACTTTTCGCTTGACATGTGTTAAGATATTATGGCAATAAGATGCCGATTGGAAATTGCGGCCCCTTGAAAATCAAGTGAAAGGGGATACCATGTTCAGCTTGTTTTAAAGAAGCGGATTCGGCATCGAATTTCATCATGGATACAACGGCAAGCTAGAGCCGGATCACCCTATTCAAAGGAGGTTTCTTTTATGAACCTGCATCGTCCTAATGCAAATGAGGCGTTACAAACCTACAACAGGTCCCGCAGTGTCGCTCCCCAATCCGGAATATGCAGCCGCTGCATCGACGGCTGTAAGGGTGGGTGCGACCTGTTTACCTCGACATTCCGGGGGAGAGAGCTGCTTTACCCCGGCCCCTTTGGCGAGGTGACGGCCGGCGCCGACAAAGACTACCCCATCGACTATTCTCACCTCAACATCATGGGTTACGCGCTCGGAGCCGATGGCATCCAGGCCGACCCGGACCACGCGACCTTTCCCGCCGTCAACACCGAGACCGAGTTCGGCACGGAAAACAAGGTAAAGATGAAAGTTCCGGTCTTTACAGGCGCATTGGGCAGCACTGATATCGCGCGAAAAAACTGGGAGCATTTCGCTGTCGGCGCGGCCATCAGCGGAATCAGCCTCGTGTGCGGCGAAAACGTATGCGGCATCGATCCGGGGCTTGAATTGAACGGCGACGGGAAAGTGAAGCACGCGCCGGATATGAGTCGCAGGGTGGAACAGTACAGACGCTATCACGAAGGCTACGGCGATATTCTCGTGCAGATGAATGTCGAGGATACCCGTTTCGGCGTCGCCGAATACGTCATCGAAAAGCTTGGCGTCGAGACGATCGAGCTGAAATGGGGGCAGGGCGCCAAGTGCATCGGCGGTGAGATCAAGGTAGACTCAGTCGAGCGCGCGATAGAACTCAAGAAGCGCGGTTACATTGTCACTCCCGATCCGGAGAGTGCCGCAAATCAGGCCGCGTTCAAAAGCGGAGCCATAAAGCAGTTCGAGCGCCATTCACGCCTTGGCTTTGTCGACTACGACGGCTTCATGAGTGAGGTCGAGAGACTCCGAAAGCTCGGAGCCAAGCGTGTCACTCTCAAGACCGGCGCATACCCGATGCGCGAGCTTGCAATGGCGATAAAATGGTCTTCCGACGCGAAGATAGATTTCTTGACAATCGACGGAGCGCCCGGCGGCACGGGAATGAGCCCCTGGCGCATGATGGCCGAGTGGGGTGTGCCCGCGATATATCTCCACTCAATGGCTTACGAGCTTTGCCAAAAGCTGGCCGGAAAGGGGAAGTTCGTGCCCGATATAGCTTTTGCGGGCGGCTTCAGCTGCGAAGACCATGTCTTTAAGGCGATTGCGCTTGGCGCCCCCTACTCCAAGGCGGTCTGCATGGGGCGCGCCCTGATGATTCCCGGCATGGTGGGCAAGAACATCGCCCGCTGGCTCAAGGGGGAAGACGGTGGGCTCCCCAAAACGGTATCAAAGTACGGAAGCACCAAGGAGGAGATATTCGTCTCCTACGAAGAGTTAAAAGAAAAATATGGCAGAGAAGCCGATAAACTACCGTTGGGAGCCATCGGAATATACAGCGCCATCGAGAAGTTAAGCGTCGGTCTGCAGCAACTCATGGCAGGCGCCAGAAAATGGCGCGTTGATCTGATCGCCCGGAACGATATGGCCTCGCTGACGGAGGAATGCGCCAAGGTCACGGGTATTCCGTATATTATGGATGCATACAGGGAGGAAGCGCTCGACGTTATCGATTCATGATAACGCCCAACGAATATGCAAGCGAAACACGCGGCGGGCTCACATCTGAGTGCCGCCGCGTGTGTTCCCATATCATGAAAGCTGCGCCGCGCCGGCTTCATGTGCGAGCTCCCTGTCCGTTCCTTGCGCCAAAAAGGCGGCCGATCCTGCGCGATTCTTGCCATTTGGCTCTTGTCCGGCATCGAAATGAGTCCCCCAAAAAATCCCTGCCGCTGCTCAAGGGTGTGCGACATAAATGGTGGTCATGCGGCCCGCCTTGTTTCCCAGTAGTCGTCAAACGGTGCTGATTCAATGCAACATTGTCCGCTTGCAATTCGACCGGGAATTTGCTAATCTTTAGTTGGGGTTTTCCATAAACCGTTCCAACTGCAGTGTTTTGTCGGCATCCGGGAAGCAATCTCCAATATGCGTGAAGAAGGGGAAATCCTGTGTCGGAGATTTATGTTTTTGCCTGCCGGCGTCGTGTCCCCGACGAATGGCGCCCGCCTTTCGCCCCCGAAGAAGTTCGAGGGCACAAAATCCGCCTGATCCGGCTTCCCTGCTCCGCCAAGCTCAGCACCGTCCACATGTTAAGGCCGTTTGAAGAGGGCATCGACGGTGTCCTGGTGATGACATGCCCGGAAAACGGCTGCAAGTCGCTCGAGGGAAGCAGGCGGGCGCGCATGCGCGTGCGCGAGGCCAACAACGTGCTCGACGAGATCGGCCTCGGGGCCACGCGCGTCATGATAAGGCAGGCCCGGGGAGCGGATGAAGCCCCATACATAGAGGCCATCGAGGAGTTGGCTGCGCAGACCGAACAACTGGGGCCGAATCCGGTAAAAGGAAACACGGACAAATGATCATTGCCGAACGCAAACCGATGGAAGAAATTCTCGATATGGTCGAAGGCTCCTCGACCGTGCTGCTCGCGGGCTGCGCCACGTGCGTGGCCGATTGCATGGCGGGCGGCGAGCGCGAGGTCGGCATCCTCGCCTCGGCCCTGCGGATCGCGCTCAAAAAAGACGCAAAGGGCGCCGAAATTATCGAGGCCACGATCGAGCGCCAGTGCGAACGGGAGTTTATAGAGCGAATCAGCGAACTAGTCGAAAAGGCCGACGTCGTGATTTCGATGGCGTGCGGCATCGGCGTCCAGGCCATGGCCGAAAGATATCGCGACAAACCGATCTACCCGGCCGTCAACACAATGTTCCTCGGCCTCCGCGAGGAGGAAGGCCTTTGGACAGAGCGATGCGCCGCATGCGGCGACTGCACGCTGCATCTCACCGGCGGCGTCTGCCCGGTGGCGCGCTGCACAAAGAGCCTGCTCAACGGCCCGTGCGGCGGCTCTGCGGACGGAAAATGCGAGATCTCCGAAGATGTCGACTGCGGATGGCAGCTCATCGTCGACCGTCTGAAGTCGCTCGGACAATTGGACAGGCTGGAGGAAAACATCCCGCCGAAAAACTGGGCGACCTCGCGCGACGGCGGGCCGCGCAAGGTGATAAAGAAAGAGCTGAGAGATGAAAAGTGAAAGCAATCTGGAAAAGGTGCTTGAGGCCGGGCACGTCGCAGTCACCGCAGAACTCGGCCCGCCGATGGGCTGCAGCGCGGAGACGGTAGAAGAGAAGATCGAGATGCTGCGCGGCACGGCCGACGCATTCAATGTCACCGACTGCCAGACGGCCGTCGTGCGCATGAGCAGCATCGCCGCCTCGATCCTGCTGGTTCAGGCCGGCATGGAGCCGGTCATGCAGATGACCTGCCGCGACCGCAACCGCATCGCCATGCAGGCCGACATCCTCGGGGCCGCCGCCCATGGCATAAGGAACTGCCTTTGCATCGCGGGCGACCACCAGTCGTTCGGGGCCGCCGGAAAGCTGATGGGGCATCCCGGTTCGAAGAACGTTTACGACGTCGACTCCATCCAGTTGGTGGGGATACTCAAAGGACTGAGGGATGACGCGCGCCAGCAGGGCGGAGACGCTCTCGAGGAGCACGTGCCCCTTTTCATCGGCGCGGCGTGGACCCCCCTGGGCGACCCGGTGGAAATCCGCACCATGCGGCTGGCAAAGAAAATCAACGCCGGCGCCGACTTCATCCAGACTCAGGCGGTGTACGACGTAAAACGTTTTGCCGAGGCCATGCAAAAGGCGCGCGACCGCGGGCTGCACGAGCGCACCGCGATACTGGCCGGGATCATCGTTCCCAAAAGCGCGGGCATGCTCTCGTACATGCACAGGTCGGTCCCAGGGGTCACGGTGCCCGACGGCCTGATCCGGCGGATGAAAGAGGCGGCCCATACCCGCTCGGAAGGTATCGCCATCGCGATCGAATTGATACAACAAGTTCTTGAAATAGAAGGCGTCAAGGGCGTTCACATCCAGGCGATCGAATGGGAACCGGCGGTCAGAGACGTAGTCGACGGCGCAGGGCTTTTGCCCCGCCCGGAGATTTA
>CBFDAY010000103.1:0-8469 GCA_965602895.1 uncultured bacterium | reverse complement strand
GGACACGTCAGCTTCAGCAACAAGGCACACTCGTTAATTTTCCCGCCAAAAGAGAGGACACCGCCGCCGATGCAAGTCGTTGATAGGAAAGACATAAAGAAGGTGGCGGGAGGCAGAATTGAACTGCCGACACAAGGATTTTCAGTCCTCTGCTCTACCGACTGAGCTATCCCGCCACTTGATTGGAAAAAACTCTGCTTCAGTTTAAACACTAAAATACACAATCCGCGCCCGGTTGTCAAGTGAAGAATCGGCGAGAAACTTGATACGCACGCATGCATATTGTATAATCTACCGACCATGGAGCACTCACGCGAAAAAGAGGCGCCGACACACATCCTTGTCATCGACGATGAGTCGGTGATCAGGGACCTGTTGCTCGACGTGCTTTCGCGCAGGGGCTATCAGGTGGACACCGCCGCAGACGGCGCCAGCGGGCTGAAAATGGCCGAAGAAAAACAATACAGCGTCGTCTTTACCGACATCCGCATGCCGGGCATGAATGGCGTCGAGGTATACAAGCGGCTGAAAGTTATTTCCCCCTCCAGCCGCGTCATTGTGATGACGGGCTACGGACTGGAGGAGATGATTCAGGAAGCCCTCGACCTGGGGGCCTTCGCAGACGTGAAAAAGCCCTTTGATCTTGAGTTGATTTATAGCCTGGCGGAACGGGCCGTTGAAAGCCTGAGGGACGAAGCCACCGAAGGCGGCGAGGAACCCGGCAGGAGCTGACAATGAAGATAACCCGAGAGGAGACGCAGCATGTTGCGGCACTCGCCCGGCTGGATTTCGGAGATGAGGAACTCGACGAATTCATCTCTCAGCTCAACCAGATATTGGAATACGTTGAAAAGCTGGACGAATTGGATACGGCCGATGTGCCACCGACATCCCACATGTTTTTCTCCAAAACACCGATGCGTGATGACAAGGTGAGAGAAGAGCCCTCGCCCGTCGCCAAACTGCTGGAAAACGCACCCCGTCGCCACGAGAACTTCTTCGTGGTCCCACGCGTAATCGAATAGGGCATTTTGATGCACTCCGACCAAAAAAAAGATATCGCATTGTTTCCCGCTCACAAGCTTCACGAGATGATTGTGTCGGGGGAGCTGACGTCGGTCGAGATAACCGAGCGCGTGCTCGAAAATATCGACCGCCGCGACCCTCTTATCAACGCCTATCTGCTGGTAATGCGCGAAGAGGCGCTGCGAACGGCCGAGGAAGTCGACAGGAAGGTAAGAGCCGGCGAGCGTATCCACGCGCTGTCAGGGATACCGGTTGCGCTGAAGGACCTGCTCTGCATGGTCGGTACCGAGACGACGTGCGCCTCGAAAATACTGAAGGGTTTCATCTCTCCATACGATGCGACCGTGGTCGAAAAGCTTCGCGCCGTCGACGCCGTCCTGATAGGAAAGACCAACCTCGATGAATTCGCGATGGGTTCTTCCACCGAAAACTCCGCCTTCGGTCCCACCCGCAATCCATGGGACCCCGAGCGCGCGCCGGGCGGCTCCAGCGGAGGCTCGGCGGCGGCCGTGGCCGCGGGCGAGACGATCGCCGCGCTCGGCTCCGACACCGGCGGCTCCATCCGCCAGCCCGCCGCCTTCTGCGGCGTCGTCGGGCTCAAACCAACATACGGCCGCGTTTCGCGCTACGGACTCGTCGCGTTCGCGTCGTCGCTGGACCAGATCGGCCCATTAACAAGGGATGTCAAGGACGCGGCCATCCTGATGAACGCGATCGGCGGGCACGACCCGCGCGACTCGACCTCGGCCGAAGTCGATTGTCCCGATTTTGCCGAAAGTCTGGAAAAGGGTGCGAAGGGCCTGAGAATCGGCGTGCCCCGCGAATATTTTCAGGAAGGAATCGAACCGGAGGTGGCCGGTTCCGTGAAGGCCGCTGTCGAAGTCATGGAGGGGCTGGGGGCCGAGAGCCTCGAGATATCGCTCCCGCATTTCGATTACGCCCTCGCGGTTTATTACATTGTGGCGCCGGCCGAGGCAAGCTCGAATCTTGCCCGCTATGACGGCGTCAGGTACGGATACCGCAATCCCGAGCATGAAGCTCTTGTGGAGATGTATTCCAGGACCAAAAGCAAGGGATTCGGTCCCGAGGTCAAAAGAAGGATCATGCTGGGCACGTTCGCGCTCAGCTCGGGATATTATGATGCCTACTATCTCAAGGCGCAAAAGGTGAGGACCCTCATCAAGGACGACTTCGACAAGGCATTTGAGCGGTGCGACATAATTGTCACGCCGACGGCGCCGACGCCCGCTTTCAAAATCGGCGAAAAAGTGAATGACCCGCTCCAGATGTACATGTCCGACGTCTGCACGCTGTCGGTCAACCTTACGGGGCTGCCCGGAATCGCCGTGCCGTGCGGCTTTTCCTCCGGAGGTCTCCCGATAGGGCTCCAAATCATCGGCAAGCCTTTCGACGAGCAGACGCTGCTGCGCGCCGCGTATGCCTACGAGCAAAGCACCGACCATCACCGAGCGACACCCGATTTCAATATGATCGAAAACCGATCGTCCTCGGCCTGACCCGGAAGAACTTCTCGAAAAGCTCGGCTATCTGCTTGCTTCCCTTCATGATTCGAGTGTCGCGCGGAGCGAAGAGCCCGCTCGGCGCGAATGCCGATGTCAGTGCCGGCGGGAGATTTTTCTCGGGGGGTGCGCGCGAGTCGGCCTGCTTCGCCTCTTTGACTTCGCCATGACATTATGCTAAAATTGCATTTGCCAACCGGTTACAGCGGTCCCGCACGACGGCGATCAGGCCAGGTGAAATGCCTATAGCAAAAAAGAGCCTTATTGGATACATTTCCCTTGCCGCACTCATAATCGCTTGGACGACTTCTCCTGCTCAGGCGCAAACCCACCGACTCCCCCCCCAGGACATTGTTGTGCTGATCGATTCTTCCGAGAGCATGGCGCCTTATCTCTCCGCCATCACCGGCATACTGAGCCGTTTTGTCGGAGGCGTGCAGCGCGGGGATTCGTTCGTCTGTTACCAGTTCTCAAACCAGCCGATCCTCATCGCCAAGATTGAATTCGGGAAACCCGGTGACGTAGCGAAGCTCAGGGCACAACTGCTTCAATTGCGGCAGGGCGGAAAGCTCACCAACTTCTCGTCGGCGATCCAGAGGGCGATGGCCGACATGAGGAACTCGCATCTCCGGCGTCCCTCAAACGAAAGAGTCCTGATTCTGATCACCGACGGTCGTCGTCATCGTAACGACATGCGGAGCGAGAAAAAGGCGTTTGGCCAGCTGCTGAAAAAGTATTTCGATCTGAAAGCGGGGACGGATTACTCCTTTTACTGCTTTTACATCGGCGATTGGATCGAGGACGATCTCCAGGAATATCTCCTTTCCGCGGGGGCTTATCTGGCGAACTGGCCGAAGGATGTTCTGTGGCTCGACCGGCTTACAATTGCCGACATCAGCATAATCGACGAAACGGTTTCTCTCGGCGCTATGCCGGATGTTCCCGCCCATGGGTCCTTTTCGATGGTCTTCCATCCTCGTCGCCCGCCGCTCGAAGTAACCATGCTGGAACTTGAGATGCGAGCAAAGTTTGCTGAAAGGACGCTCGACACGTATTTCACAGTCAGCCCAAGGCGTTTCATCTGTAAGGAGAAGCCGTGGAGCGAAAAATTCGCTCTGGAAACCAGGGGTTTTGCCAAGGGAGACTATTCGGGCATCTTTGCCTTCAGGCCGTCTGAACCCCGGGCCCTGCTTCTCTATCCTCGCCTCATTGATTTCAGTTTCTCCATCTCGAGCGTATTGCGCGTCAACATTCCGGCGCCGCTGGAGTTCGGGCCCACGGGCATGCGTGGAGAATACAGCGAGACAATGCAGATCTCCATCACGCCGAGCGGCGCGCATTTTCCCGGCAGCGCCGATGAGATATCGGTCGCCTCTGAAATCGAGTTGCCCGAGGGGGTCCGTCTGGATTTCTCCAAGATCATTAAGAATAAAGAAATCCTGGTCGATATCACCGTTTCGCGCGATCAAGCTTTGAGCAGCCAGGCCGGCGGAAAGTACGAAGGTAGATTTACCCTCACTGCGCAGTCCGGCTGGTCGCTGGCCGAAAGCGAGATCCCCCTTTCCGTCGAGGTCGCCCGGCGGAGCCCGGATCGCAGAGCGGCCATGCTCTATGCCGCCATAGCGATCGGCTGCGTTGCCGTCGTTGTCCTTCTGGTGCTGGTGTTTGGAAACATAAGAAAGGCCGTATTGGATTATTTGACTCAGAAGACCCGCCCCGCAGGAAAGCTCATTGTCACTGCCGACCCGACCAGGGGGATCGCGAAACACATAAACCTCGATCGTCTGTCCGAGAAAAGGCGTGTGAAAGAAATTTTGGTCGGCGCCGGAGGCGGCGTCCATGTGGACCTGCCGCATATTTCCATGATTGATAAGGCATACAGGTTTTCGGGACGCAAGGCGGAGGACGACGTGCACACCATCATCGAGGCCATCAAGACTACGGATGAAGTAATTGTCAATGGCATGTCGCGCACGGGCGAGATACGCCTGAGGCACCTCGACAGAGTTAAGTTGGGGGCCTTCGGTTTTCGCTACGAAGAGCCGAGGCCGCTTCGGCAGGTGGTGCTTTATTATCTCACCGGTGAGGCGGTCGAAGGGTGGCTCCTAAGCTGGAACATCGACGCCGAAGGATTTCACTTCCTCGTCAGGGACGACAGCGTCCTGCAAAAAGAGCAAAAGGAGTCGTATGCGCGTTTTTATGAGCTGAAAGCCGTGGCGTTCGTGCGCGATTTCGACGGCGAGCTTACCCGCAGGCTGCTCTCGCTCAAGATACCCTCCAGCGGCCACCGCGTGCGGCTGTTTCTTGCCGACCTGGAAGAACTCGTTGGATACATGCTGAACTGGCAGGAGCCCGGGGAGAAGTTCTACTTTTTCCCCGACTCCATGGGTGACAACATAATGTTCTTTGTGATTGAGAGAAGCACAATCAAAGAGATAACCCTCCTCAAAGAGGATGAAGGGGGAGCGAGGCGAGCGCGCAGAGGGCTCTCCCGAATCCTTGGAAAGATGAAAATGGAAGTCAGAAGCTGACTTTTTCCAAAGGGGCGCTTGAAAACACAATGAGCAAACTGCTAGTGGTCATTCTTCTGGTAGCGCTGATCGGGCTCGTGGCCTGGGACATATCGACGCGCGCGTCCGCACCCGAGACACGCCTTGACAGCGGGCGTTTCATGTGGGTGACCTGTCCGTCGTGCGAACGCATGTTTTATGTCGAAAAAAGCCAGCAAGAAGGCTGGTGTCCTTACGACGGCGTTCAATTCAATTTCTTGTCCGGCGAGTAGCATCCCCCCGCGTGAGACGACTTGAAGAAACAGATAGGCAAATACAGGCTGCTCAAAGAACTCGGCAGGGGCGGGATGGGAGAGGTCTATCTCGCCAAGGACACCGAGATCGGCGAAAAAATCGCCCTCAAGATTCTTCCCCCTGAACTCACGCGAAGCCCGCAATACGTTGAGCGCTTTCGCCGCGAGGCCAGCGCCGTTTCCCGGCTCGACCATCCGCACATCATAAAGGTCTACGAGGTCGGCGAAGATGAGGGCATGCATTTCATCGCGATGGAATACCTCGGTGGCGCGCCCCTGAGTTCGCTCATACAAAAGCGCGGCAGCCTCCCGATTCCCGATGCGGCAAAAATCATCATCGACGTCGCCGAGGCGCTCGATTTCGCCCATTCCAGCGGGGTCATTCACCGTGACATCAAGCCCGACAACATTCTCTCCGACGAAAAGGGCGAGTTCAAGGTTATGGACTTCGGCATCGCGCGCATGGAAGAGGGAACGCAACTGACCGTGACGGGCACGATCATGGGGACGCCGGAGTATATGTCGCCCGAACAGGCGTCGGGCAGGAAGGTGGATCAAAGGACGGACATTTACTCGCTCGGCATCGTTTTCTACGAGATGCTCACGGGTAAAGTCCCGTTCCACGCGGAGACCGCGCTCGAGGTGATCCAGATGCACATCGCGCGGGCTCCCGAGTCGCCGAGGGCGCACAACCCCGAAATCCCGGGGAACGTCGCAGCCATCATCGACAAGATGGTCGAAAAAAAACCCGCCGATCGCTACGCAAGCTTCCGCCATATGATTAACGCCCTCGCGCGGGCTGTGCCAAAGGCGGCGACGGTTGCTCCCCGGGCGGTCGCCGGACCGGTCAAACCCGGCAAAGCGCGCCCGGAGGACAAGGCCGGCACACGGGTCAGAGAGCGCGTCGTGCTCCAGGTTCCCACAAGCGTCAGGATCGCTCTCGTGCTGAGTATCGCGCTCAATATCGGGCTGTTCGCCCTGTTTTTGTTTCGCCCGACGGCCCGCCCGGAGGAGCCGATGCGGCCGTCGTTCACGATAGGGGGCCAGATCATCGCTCCACCGACCATGGGCGGCAAGACAATGTACATCGGCGCTCAGGACGGTACTCTTTACGCGTGCAATCTTCATACCGGCATTGTAGACTGGATGTTTGAGACGGGAGGCCAGATAACGGCGGCGCCCGTCGTCGACGGCGACCGAGTCTACGTCGGTTCGTGGGACAAACACCTGTATGCGCTCGACTCCTCGGCAGGCGGCATGCTTATCTGGAAGGTGAACGTGGGCGACATCATTTCCGCGGCCCCGACGCTCTCGGACGGAACCCTTTTTGTGACAACAAGAACGGGCGCCGTGTATGCGCTCGATCCGGAGACCGGCGCGAGAAAATGGGAAGACAACGCCGGAGGCAACGGAAATCTCTCGCCCTCGGCGCACGGGGGCGTCCTTTTCATTGATGGAAAGAGGAGTCTGCTGGCATACGACGCCGCCGGCGGCAGGCGGCTCGGGGGCTTTGCGGTCGCCCGAATGAAGACTTCACCTGTTCGCGTCGGCGACAGATTCTATTATGTCCGATATGACGACGAGGCCGGCGTGGACGAGCTGCGCGCCTTCGAGGTTCAAAGCGACCTTTCGCAAAACAGGCTCCGATGGATTCATCCCGAGTGGAGCATCCCGCTCACACATGACTATATCGAATAGAAGCCCATGCTCCGGCCGGCGGCGAGAGCGTCGGCGCCCGCCACTACGAGGCAATCTTGCCATAGGGAGATGTCAAAAATGAAAACGCGCGCCCTTCTTCTCTGTGTGGTCTTGTCCGTCCTTGTATTCTGCATACGCCCCGGCGTCCATGCCGAACAACTCGCTCAACACGCCCCAAAACCGGCGGCGAATCTGATCCTGATGATCGGCGACGGGATGGGGCCGTCGGTCATTGGGCTGGCGAGGGACTATGCGCGAACGATCGAGGACAGGAAGCTCTGGATTGAAAGGGCAATGTCCGAAGGCGACATGGCCCTCATGCAAACTCCGGCGCTCGGCACTCTCGTGACCGACTCCGCCGCGTCCGCGACTGCGATAGCGACGGGAATAAGGACGGCCAACGGGACCGTCTCGCTCAGCGCCGGGCGAAAACCGCTGAGAACCATACTCGAGCTTGCCAAACAAGATGGTCGAGCCACGGGTCTCGTGACCACAACGCGACTCACGCACGCCACGCCGGCGTGCTTCGTTGCGCACATAGACGACCGTGACGCCGAGGCCGAGATTGCCGAACAAATGCTCACCGCCGGCGTCGATGTGATGCTGGGCGGTGGGCTGCGATACTGGATCCCGGCAGGCGCGGCCGCCGGCGATTTCGCAGGATTTGAGGGGAAATCCGCGCGGAAGGACAAAGTAAACCTTGTAGAGAAGGCCGGGAAGGCGGGATACAGCGTTGTTACGAATGGAGCCGAGCTTGCCGCCGCTCGCGGGGCCGACAGGCTGCTCGGCTTTTTTGCGAACTCACACATGCCCTATGCGCTCGACCGACGGCCCGATGACGGAACAAATGCGCCGTCGCTCGTGGAGATGACCGAGGCCGCGCTCGGCGTACTGTCGAAGAACGAGAAGGGCTTTTTCCTCATGGTCGAGGGCGGTCGAATCGATCACGCCGCCCATGCCAATGACGCAGCCGCGATGATCGCGGACATGATGGAGTTCGATGAGGCCGTCGGCGCCGCGCTCGCCTTCGCGAAAAGGCAAGGGCGAACAGCCGTCTTCATAACGGCCGACCACGCCACCGGCGGTCCGAGCCTTTCGGCGCGATACTCAGACGATGCCGGCAGAACCATCTATCCTAACGGAGAGAACCTGGAGAAGCTCGCGCGCCAGGATGCGTCTTTTGAATATATTCTCACCGCGCTTGCAAAAAATCCATCCCCGACGGAACTCAAGAAGCTAGTCAAGAAGCATGCCGACATCGAGCTGACCGAGGCGGACATAGCGCTCATTCTGAAAGGTGAGCCGCTGGCGCCCTTCCATGTAATAAAGCCCGAGTATCGGAGATACGGCTATCCTGCGCTTGCGATGGGCCGCGTTCTCGGAATCGAGTACGGCATCGCATGGTCGACGGCCGAGCATTTC
>CBFDAY010000102.1:0-8490 GCA_965602895.1 uncultured bacterium | reverse complement strand
CGACGTCGGGCACGCCGCTGTCCAGGAAGCGCTCTATGGGATCGACCATGAGCGACTTCTTTCGCGATTTTCAGCGCGCCTTGTCGGCGTTCACCTCCATGACGCCGAAGGCGCGAAAGACCACCAGGCGCCGGGCAAGGGGCGGATAGATTTCGAGATGGTCAAGAAATTCCTCTCGCCCGAGACGATCCGTGTTATCGAGCTGAGCCCCAAGGTGACGGAGGAAGAACTGGAGGAAGGAATCAACTTCCTCGCCGATGTATTGGGATAAATGGCCGCAGACTTGCGCAGGGGAGGTTCGCGAACCGCCCCTACAATCCGCCAAAGATTTAGGATTGTACCAGAATGGCGGAATCCTGCTCTGCAGGAAATGTCAGCGGCGACTGGCCGCTTCGTAGATTTAGAGATGTTCCCGTGTGTGCCAAGAAAGAAGGGATGCGCAGCATACCATGTCTGCGGCGACTCGCCGCAAGGAGGTTTCCCTGATGAGCGTCGATTTCGAAGAAATCCGCAAGCTTTTTCCCGCTACCGAGACCTTCACCTATTTTCTCGCCAACGGCAAGTCCCCACTGCCCAGGCCCGTCGCCGACGCGGCAAAGGACATGGTCGATGCGATGATGAATTCAGGCGTTGTCGCTGCCGCGCTGAACCAGCCGCTGATAGACGAAACGCGTGGAAAGGTCGCGCGACTGCTCGGATGCGACGCCGACGAGATTGCTTTTTCGCGCAACACGGCGGAGGGGGCCTGTTGGCTGGCGCAGTCGATGCCGTGGGAAGAGGGTGACGAAGTCCTCATCACCAACCATGAATATGCGACCATCGTATATCCCTTCATGGCTCAGGAGCACACGGGCATGAAGGTGAGCCTGGTCGAGCAGGACAATCGGCGCATCACGCCCGAGGTCATCGAGAAGGGGATCACCGATCGCACGCGTCTTGTCGTTGTCAGCTGGCCGCAGTTCGACACCGGCCAGCGATGTGATCTGCAGGCCATCTCTGCGATCTGTCGCGAGCGCAACGCGCTCCTTTTCGTTGACCCGATCCAATGCCTCGGCTCGATTCGACTCGACGTGCGCGAGGCCGACGTGGACTGCCTTTCCGCCGGCACTCACAAGGGGCTGTTGGGACCCATGGGACTGGGGGTGTTTTACTGTCGCAAATCGCTCCTCGAAAAACTGCGCCCGGTGCATTGCGGTTGGGGAAGCATGGAAACAGGCCCGGACGCGGATTATAACGCCATCCCCTACAAGTTCGAGCCGGCCAAGGGCGCTCGCAGGTATGAGGAAGGCGCCAGGAACTTTGTAGGTATCGCGGCGCTGAACGCCGCGCTTGACTTCATCGACGAGATCGGTATCGAGAACATCGAGAATCGCGTGAAGGAACTGACCGACTACCTTTGCGAGCAGGCCGAGGCGAAGGGATGCGAGATCGTGAGTCCCCGCGACGATAACCAATGGTCGGGCATTGTCCTTATACGCCTTCCCAAGCAGGATCCCCACAAATTTGAGGAAGCGCTCAGGGAAGAACTCATCCTAGTTCACGCGATGCGCGGCTGCCTCATCACCGGCACGAACTTCTACAACAACTTCGAGGACATCGACAAGCTGATCTCACACATCGAGGCGGCGTAGGAGGGAAGACGCCCGATTCTTCGGGCTTATATGGTGGAGGTCGCGCGCTCGCGCATTGCGGTGAGGCGGTTGTAGGGCAGCCTGACCGAGCCGAGCAGCATCTTGTCTTTGATCACTCCGTGGCAATCCGACCCGCCCGTCACAAGCAGGTCGTGCTTTGCGGCGATGTCGAGATATTTCTTTTCGTCCCCGGGCGTGTGCTTCGCGTAATAGACCTCTATTCCGTCGAGGCCGAGACGGACCAGCTCGGCGATGCCGTTGTCGATGTGCGCCAGCTTCGGATGGGCGAGAACGGTAACACCCCCGGCCATTGCTATCAATTCGAATGCCTCGCGTGCCTCTATTCGCGGCTTCTTCACGTATGCGGGCTTGCCCGCGCCGATATATCGGTCGAATGCCTCCTGGACTGTGCGCACGTGTTTGTGCTGGAACAGCGTGCGCGCCAGATGCAGGCGTCCAAGGCTGCCACGTCCCGCGATTCTTCTGACAAATTGCATATGCATGTCGAGACCCAGTTCCCTCAATTTGTCGACCATGCTTTGCATTCGCTTGAAGCGGTTGTATCGGAAATCCTGCAATTTCTCCCTGAGCACGCGATTGTTGTGGTCGATGAGATATCCGAGCAGGTGAATCTCCTTCCCGCCAAAATCGGAGGTCAGCTCGACGGAAGGCACGATCTCCACCCCGTGCGAGTGGCCGCACCATATTGCCTCGGTTACGCCGCCTACTTCGTCGTGGTCGGTGATTCCGATGGCCGCAAAGCCGAGCTTCTTTGCGTGAAGCACGACCTCCTTCGGCGAGAACGAGCCGTCGGAGTAGTCGGTGTGCACGTGAAGGTCAACGCAAGGTTCCATTATTCCTTATCGTCTCCCTTATTTGGAGTTTCGGCAAGCGCGCCGGATTGCCCGGCCTTCTCACTGATCTTGTCGAGGATGCCGTTGATGAATCGGCCCGACTCGTCCGTCCCGAAGGTCTTGGCTATCTCGATGGCCTCGTTTATCGTGACTTTCGGAGGGATTTCGGGCATATACATGAGTTCGTACGTGGCGCAGCGGAGTATGGCCCGGTCGACGGACGCCAGCCTGTCCATGCTCCAGTGTTCCACCGTGGAACGGATCAGATTGTCGATTGTCTCGCAGTTGGCGTATGTGCCCATAACGAGCTTGTCGGCGAACTCGCGCACTTTTTGGCCCGCCCTGCTTCCGCTCCAGAACTCGCGGCGGATCGTATCGATGTCGTCGTCGCGGAAGTCGAGCTGAAACAGTATCTGCAGCGCTTTCTCGCGCGCTTTGCGCCTTGAGCCCACTTATTCGGTTCCTCAGATTTTGTCAAACAGGTTTGCCATTTCGATGGCCGACATCGCCGCCTGGAATCCCTTGTTTCCGGCCTTCGTGCCTGCGCGCTCTATCGCTTGTTCGAGCGTATCGGGCGTGATGACGCCGTATATGACGGGTACCCCGGTAGTCATGCCCGTCTGCGCGATTCCCTTTGTCACCTCGGCCGAAATGTATTCGAAATGCGGGGTCGCGCCGCGAATGACCGCGCCGACGCAGATGATGGCGTCGTACTTTTTCTTGCCCTTTGCCATGCGCTGGGCGGCGTAAGGGATCTCGAACGAGCCGGGCACCCAAACGATCTCGATCTCCTCATCTTTGGCGCCGTGGCGCTTGAGCGCGTCGAGAGCCCCCTCGAGCAGCTTGTTGGTTATGAATTCGTTGAAGCGCGAGGCGACGATGCCGAACTTTTTACCCTTTGCGATCAACTGACCCTCGTAGACTTTAGGCATATTCTCGTCTCCTTTCCGTTTCCAGCGAAAATCTTCTTTGTCAGATGGACTATTCCGCGTCTAGTGGCTCAACAGGTGTCCCAATTTCGTTCGTTTTGCCTCCAGGTAGTTCGCGTTCTCGGGCTGCGGCTCGATCTCGATCGGGACCCTTTCGACGATTTTGAGGTTGTAGCCTTCGAGCCCTATGATCTTCCTCGGGTTATTCGTCATCAGGCGTATCTCCGTCAGCCCGATGTCGGAGAGTATCTGGGCGCCGATGCCGTAGTCGCGCAGGTCGGGCTTAAACCCCAGCTTTTCGTTGGCCTCGACCGTGTCCAATCCTTCATCCTGCAGCGCGTAGGCTTTCAACTTGTTGTGGAGCCCTATGCCGCGCCCTTCCTGCCGCATGTACAGCAGCACTCCCGTTCCTTCTTTCTCGATCATCCGGAGCGCCTTGTGGAGCTGCGAACCGCAGTCGCACCGCATCGAGCCGAAGACGTCTCCGGTCAGGCATTCCGAATGCACGCGGACGAGCACGTCCTTGCGGCCGGCGACGTCGCCCTTCACGAACGCCAGGTGATGCCGGTTGTCCACCGAGGTCTCGTATACGTGCAGGAGGAATTCGCCGTAAGGTGTGGGCAGCCGGGTCGTCACCGTCCTGTTGACCAGCTTCTCGATGAGCCGCCTGTACTTTATGAGATCCTCTATCGAGCACATTTTTATGCCATGCTCTTTCGAGAACTCGGTTAGGTCGGGCACGCGCGCCATGGTGCCGTCGTCTTTCATCACCTCGCAAATGACGCCCGCCGGCATGAGCCCGGCGAGACGGGTCAGGTCGACCGAACCCTCCGTCTGGCCGGTTCTCACAAGCACTCCGCCGTTTCGGGCGCGAAGCGGGAAGATATGGCCCGGCCTGGCGAGGTCGGCGTCGGTCGTTTCCGGATTCACGGCGGTCAGGACCGTCGTGGCCCTGTCGGCTGCGGAAATCCCGGTGGTGACGTTTTTTCGCGCCTCGATCGATACCGTGAACGCGGTCTCGAACGCCGAAGTGTTCTCCGTCACCATCAGCGGCAGCTTGAGCTTGTCGCATTTTTCCTCGGTGAGCGCGAGGCAAATCAAGCCGCGGCCGTGTCTCGCCATGAAATTGATCGCCTCTGGCGTGATCTTCTCCGCCGCGACCATCAGGTCGCCCTCGTTTTCGCGGTCCTCGTTATCAACGAGGATGATCATGCGGCCTTCTCTTACTTCGTCAATGATCTCGGGAATTGGACTGAACATACACAACCTCCTTGTCTGCCGCTCGGCGCGCGGGCTCACATGAATCCGCTCTCTCGCAGCAGTCTTTCCGTAACGCCTTCTTCGGAGGCGCCTTTAATATACTTGTGGACGTACTTGCCTATGATATCCGTCTCGAGATTGACATAGTCGCCGGCGCCCTTGTCGCCGAGCGTCGTGTGCTCGAACGTATGCGGAATCAGGCCGATCTTGAAGCTTTCCTCGGCGCATTCGATTATGGTCAGGCTGATTCCATCAATAGCGACCGAGCCTTTCGTCACGAGATATTGTGAAAGCTCGCGCGCGATCGTGATCTCGTATATGACCGAGTTGCCGGTCTTTTTCGTGCCAAGTATCTTGCCGGTTCCATCGATGTGTCCGGTAACCCAATGGCCGCCCATCTTGTCGCCCGCCTTGAGTGACGGCTCAAGGTTTACCCTGCTGCCCGACCTCAGGTATTTCAGCGTGGTCTTCTCGATTGTCTCGGGCATTGCGTCGACTTCAAAGCCGGATTCATCGAAGTCAACGACCGTAAGGCACACGCCGTCCACGCTTATGCTGTCACCGGTTTCGATGCCTTCCAGCACCTTTTTAGCGCGAAGTCTCAGCTTGTAGGCCTCGCCGGGAGTGACCCGTTCGAGAGCGCCGATTTCCTGTATGATGCCCGTAAACATTACTTTTTAACGTAGCCCTCGATGAGAATGTCTTCCCCGATTTTTTCCACGGACAGGCCGGCCAGGTGTATCGCTTCGGCGACCCTTGCCGCCCCCGATCCCCCGACCGGGGTGGGCGCGTCTTTCCCGCCGAAAATCTTCGGCGCGATGAAAAACAATGCTTTATCGACGATCCCGGCTTCGAACACCGCGGCGAGCAATCCGCCGCCGCCTTCGATCATAACGCTCGCGATGCCGCGCTCGCCCAGGCTTTTTGCCAGTTTCGCGAGGTCGACCTTGCCGTTCCTCGGCTCGATTTCCACGAGTTCCGCGCCTGAGGCGGCGAGGGCCGACTTGCGTTGCGGTGGCGCGTCGGTCTTGACGACGACGAGTGTCGGCGCGGCCGATTCGACGTGGAAGACGCGGCGCTCGGGCGACAGCTTCGCGTCGCCGTCGACGATTATTCTGGTGGCGTCCCGGCCTTTGCCCGGCAAGTTGCGCGTGGTGAGCAGCGGATCATCGGCCTCGACCGTTCCGCTACCGACCATTATCGCGTCCACTTCGGCGCGGAGCCGGTGAACTAAGCCGCGCGCCTGTTCGCCCGTTATCCAGCGCGAATCCCCCGTTCGGGTGGCGATCTTGCCGTCGAGCGTCATCGCCGCCTTGGCGATGAAAAAGGGGAATCCTGTGGTCGCGAACTTCACGAACGATTCGTTGAGCTTGCTCGCGCGTTCTTCCAGGAGTCCGGATTCGACCTTGATTCCCGCGGCCTCCAGCGTCTTGCGTCCCTTGCCGGCCACGAGAGGGTGGGGGTCTTCCATCGCCATTACCACCCGCGCGATGCCGGCTTCGATAATGGCGTTCGTGCAAGGCGGTGTCTTGCCGTGATGACAGCATGGTTCAAGGGTCACGTACATGGTGGAGCCGGTGACGTCCGCGGTCGCCGCCCCCAGCGCCTCGATTTCGGCGTGCGGGCCTCCGAAGCGCCGGTGGAACCCCTCGGCGATTATTTCGCCGTCTCTTGCAATCACGGCGCCCACAAGCGGGTTCGGACTGACAAAACCGCGCCCTTTCTCGGCCAGCGCGAGCGCGCGCTGCATTAATTTCTCGGGATCTAGCGCCATTTGGATTAGTCTCAAAATATTTATTAATAAGGTGTTAGATGAGGTCGGAAGCGGGATTGTCAGATGGGGAGGAAAGAGCATTACACAGCAGGCCTGTGTCCTGAACGAAAAAGCCCGAAATGCTCGGGCATTCCGGGACACAAACGACACACTTGCCGTTTATTGCTGGCCTTCTCCCATCCAGACTTTAACTGTCGGCCCTGGCCTCTCACCAAGTCTGCCCGCCGCGCGCATTTAAGGGCTGCGGCAGGCTCGCGGGCTCGATCCGCCTGGTGGGGCGAATCATACCGCCGGTCGGGAATTTCACCCTGCCCCGAAGCCTCAGCAACCTCAATATAGCACAATCACACGGATTTGTCAATCTCGGAATGGAGAGAAGTTTCCCCATTTTTGGAGAACTCCGGATAATGCTAAAGTCGGGCCCGCGATGTGCCGATAGTATCAAGGGGAGGAGTGCTTCCTCTCCGTATCGCTCAATGCGGCCCTTGTCGCGGGAAGGAAAAGTGATGCAGGTCGGCGCTATCGCCTCGATTTTGGATGGATTGTCCCAGGGGGCCGATCCGGCCGCGAGCGCCATTGCCCTGTCGCGGGCGCAGGCTGAGTTGAGCGCCCGGCTCCTTGTGGAGATGTTTGCGCTGAAGGCATCGACGGAAATGCAGGAAGCCGCCGCGCTCGCGCTTCTGCAGAGCGCGATGGGTGTAGGCCAAAACATAGATCGTCTCGCCTGAGAATGCTTAATTCTACGGCCGCGTCCCCCTGCGGCTGCTACAGAACCCCTACCGATTCTTTCCGGAAGATCCTCTTCTTATTTCTTCTTCGAGCATGCGCTCCCTGATCGGCGAGCTTTCATGGAAGACGAACAGCTTTATGGCATGAAACGCAAGAGGGACGGCAAGCGCGAAGAAGGGCCATTTGAACCACAGAAAGCGCGTTGAAGTCAGAAGATTTATCAATAAAAGAAAGGAGTTGACGACCACGAAAAAGGTCAGGTGCTTATAGAACCGCAGCTTGGCCTTGACCCTCTTCTCGGCCCTCTTGTAAGCCTCAGGGCTGTTGGCGGATATCTTTCCCGCCGTCACGGGGCGGGGTTGGGCGGGCTGGAGTGTCTGGAAACTGCGGATGTCCCGCGCAAAATCGGAGGCGCTGGAGTATCTCTCGTCCCGATTTTTTGCCATTGCGCGCGCGACGACAACGCCCAGGCCCGCCGGGACGTAAGGGTTGAGGCCCGTCACATCGTCGGGCTCATCGTATATTATCTTGTGCAACAATGCGGCGTCGTTCTCGGCCATAAACGGGAGCCTGCCCGTTAGCGATTCATAGAGCACGACGCCCAACGACCAGATGTCGGTACGGTGGTCGACTACTTCCCCCAGCGCCTGCTCGGGCGACATGTACGCCACCGTGCCCATGATAGTGGCCGTTTTCGTCAGCTTCGTATATCCGATCAGCTTGGCCAGGCCGAAGTCCATGATTTTTGCCTGCCCCTTTTTGCCGACCATGATGTTGGCGCTCTTAATGTCGCGATGAATTATTCCATTCGCATGCGCCTCCTGCAGTCCTTCGGCCACCTGAACGGCGATGTCCACCGCCTCTTTCGGGCCCAGAGGGCCCGAACTCACCTTTTCCTCAAGGCTCTGGCCGTCAACGAATGCCATCGCGATGAACGCGCGGCCTTCGCTTTCATCGATCTCGTAGGTCGTGCAGATGTTCGAATGATCCAATGCCGCCGCAGCCTGCGCCTCGCGAACGAAGCGGGCCTTCTCCTCTTCGCCGCCCAGCGCCTGGTCGGGCAAGAACTTAAGCGCGACGATGCGGTTGAGCCTGGTATCCTCGGCCTTGTAGACCACGCCCATGCCGCCCTCGCCGAGCTTGTCGCTGATTTTATAATGGGAAACCGTTTTGCCTATCATTTGTCGAGTTGATTACCTGCCGATATCTTTTTCAATTCATTCAATATCACCCAATAATCTTGCCATAAGAAGTATACTTTGGCAACGCCGGTTTTGTCCAATGTGGAGCCGGTTCCCCTTGTATTTGTCTTC
>CBFDAY010000101.1:0-8492 GCA_965602895.1 uncultured bacterium | reverse complement strand
CGGCCGCGCTGAACGGCGTGGGCACGTATCGGCGGTAGTCCATGATTTCATCCCAAAGCTTGCACGCGCGGTCGGACAGGCGCACGACTTCTTTGAGCCGGTCCATGTCGAGCTTCCTGCCGGCCTGATCTTCGAGAAAATGTATCAGCTCCTTGAAATGGTTGACGGCGAAGGAGAGCACCTCGCCCGTGATTCCCTCGGGCGGCACCTGCGGGCCGTCGGCGAGGAACGTTGGCACGCGAAAGTGTTCGGTGAACGCCTGGAAAATCTTCATTGCGGGGATGCAGCCGCCGCCAAACGAGATTATCAGATCGGGCGCAGGCAGGCCGCCGAAGGGCTGGTCGGGCTTATTCATTCCCTCGTGTATGTAGCCGATGGCGTTGCGGAGGTACCCGCACAAGTCGCGCGAGTAGCCCATTCGCTCGGCGGCCTCCATGCATTCGGGCGCAAGCCCGGTTGCCGCGCACACGGGCGACCAGTTCTCGGGCATAACGGGAAATATGTCCAAGGCGCGGAAGATCTCGATTGCGCCGTTCATCGGCGGTATCCAGCCGACGAGTTTGCCTTCGGCCTTCGCCGCGTGGGCCTCTGCGAAATACTGCGGCACGATGCTCCACAGCTCCTTGGATATCCGGAGTCTCTTTTTCGAACTCTTGGCTTTCATTGAAGATAGTACCTTATATTGTACTTGTCGATGCGCGGGAATTTTCGGCGCTTGGCGAGCCCGGTGCGGGTCCCAACTTGATGCCGGACCGCGCGTTCATGTCGACCCTGCTCAGCATGATGTCATACCCGGCCTCTTCAAAGTACTGATCGGTCGCTCTGCGCACGCCCTCGAAATAGCTGTAGTCATCAAGAAGAAGAGCGCCATGTGTCACAAGCAATGGATATAGAACCTGCAATTCTATCAATGTCGATTCATAGTAGTCCGTATCCAGCCTCAGCAGACAGATGGACTCGGGCGTTGTCTCCTTGAGAGTGAGTTCGACGGGGCCTTCAACGAAAATAAACTTCTCTCTATCGAGACCGAGCCTGATGATGTTATTTTCGACTGTGTCGCGGAAATTGTTATGGGTTTTCATTTTTATTCTATTGCCCATGCAATCGATGTCTTTGGTACCCGGCGGGAACCCGGCGAACGTGTCATAAAGATAGAATTCCTTGCCTACTATTTCGAAGTGCTCCGCAAACAGGGCCATCGCAATAACGGCTCCACCGAGAAAGACGCCGCACTCTACAAAATCTCCCGGTATTTTGTTTCTGGCGATGTGCTCCACCGCTTTGAAAATGTCGTAGAACCTTTCTATCGAGAGGAGCGAATAAGCCTTACATTTTTCAAATATCTCCCAGAAAGCGTACTCCGTCATGTCCACACAGATATCGGCGTCGCGAGATTGATCGATGGTGGGGAATATATCATAGACGGTCGGACCCGGCGAGTCTACTTCCACCGTCGAAGTATGCTCTTCTGTTTCTTCAAGTTCGATGTTCTTAAGCCGAAATGCCTTTTGGGCGATATAGGCCAGTTTCTCGGATTTGCTGAACTCACAGAATTCTCTTCCCGGAATGAATCTATTAGTGCGGTAGCTGCAATATCTGCGCAGGAATTCACTTCGCCGCTGGAGAAAATAAGACCTGCGCAGGTATCGCCCGTGTCGCCGCCCGCATTTCTCCGTGCTTATCATGAGGGCGCCGCAACCGAAGCAATTGAGGAACCTGGCATAGCCCTTTTCTTCCCATTCGGTCACCGCCCTGCGAATCCCGTATTCTCCGGTATCGTTCTCGGGATTCAGATAGTCATGGCAAAAAACCGGAACACCCGGGGCCAATATGGCCGAGAGAACCTTCAGGTCACGCTTGACGACCTCGTACGCATGGCCGGCGTCCAGAAACACCATGGTGGGAGAAATGGAGACCTGCCTTGAGAAGGCCGCAAGATCGCCGCAAAACAGAAGCGCATGCTTGTGCAGGTTTTCATCCTTGAGCGCGGCATAGGTTCTTCTGATGGCCTTTATGTCCATGTCGATTCCGAAATACTGTGGAGGCCTTTCTCTGCGCTCGTTTGCCAGCGCCCCCCTTATTTCCACGATAGCCGACTTGCCGCTGTAGGCGCCTACCTCAAGTATTGAGTCACCCGAGAAATAAGCCATCTCATAAAGCTTATACGTGTCGGCAAACATCTGGAAGCCGGAGATATCCTTGACCTGGTCGAAAATCTCGCGATGCTCCTGATTTATGAAGTCGTCGTACGAACTCCAACTGGGCTTTGCAGAGCAGTCGCCTCGACCCGGATAAGCTTTGTCGGGCGTGCTGATCTCGGCCCTGCTTTTCCTGCTGGATGCAAAAACCGACGGCAGGAGGCTGAGCGCCTCCAGGCTTTCGCCAAGCATCTGAAGATTACTCATCACGGGGATGCTCTCTCCTCACAACGCGACCATCGCACACAATCGATTGCCATGCAGCCGCCTACCGGAGGGAAACTGCAAGGAACCAAATTTCCAAGACTACCCTCCGACACTGATTTTCGGCTCTCTCAATGTTTTGAGCCAGTATCTCAACCGCCTCAGTTTTCTAAGACTCCTCCTTCGCGCAGATTCTCTTATGAAATTGGCGATCGAGAGGTAGGTTTCCTCATAATAGTCGCACGTCGGCTTTCTGTAGTTCCTGACGCAAGTGGCGCACGCCCCCGGCATTTCGTCGTTTATTATCTTTTCACGAAACTCGACAAACTTCTTCCCGTTCCATATTTCCAGCAGGCTCTGTTCATTGGCGTTGCCGAGGTAATCGCAATCGTGATGAGCGCAGCAAGGCATGATGTTGCCGTCGGCCTTCACATACATCATCCTGAAAGGTTCGAGGCAAAAAGGCTTTCCATTGGCAGATTCAATATATCTCAGCAGATTGTAGTAGAGCAATCCCTTGGGAGACATCGAAGGCACGTTTCCGCCCACGGCGCCGATGAATTGTTCGAACCGCATTAAGATGTTATGTTTGGCCGCAAGCTTTTCACAGGCCTTGATTATTTCGGAATCGGCCTTCGGATCGTATACTTTCCTCTCTTTTTCCATTTCCGCCATAAAATCGAAGACCAGGAGAGTCGATAAAACAACGTCATGCCCCCCCCACGTGGCGGCAAGCTCAAACAGTTGGGGCAGCTCGCCAAAATTGGATTGCATGGCGATATAACTGATGCCCAGCTCCGGCCTTGTTCTCTTTTGCAGTTTCTTCAAGGCATCCAGATATCGGAGGTTGGCGACAACACGGTCGAAGCTCGCCCCGCGATGTATGTCTTCATAAGTTCGCTTGGTCCCGCCGTCAAATGACACGACAACACGGTCGACTCCCTCCTCGACGAGAAATCGGGCCATATCCCTGTTTATCAGCGTTCCATTTGTAAAGAAATAGACATATGCCCTATGGGACTTGGCGGTCCGGACGATGCCCTCGAAATCCTTGTGCAGCAACGGCTCGCCGAACCCCTGCGGATTGAAAACAAGAAGGTTCTCAAACAGCGGGTAGACAGATTCACAAACCTCCGTCGGCATGAAGTGAGTGCGGCCGGACCACCCCGTGCCGTGAGATGCGCACATCCTGCAATCGATGTTGCAGGTGTTGCAGATCTCCATCTGGATTTCAAGTGGAGTGTTGGTGACAACCGCCCGTTTGGAATAACAGGATTCGATGAAGTTGTCGATATTCGCCCTTTTCTTTTGCAGCAGTTCCTTGTCTGCAAGGGCAGTCATTTATCTTCAGCCTTTCCGAATTAAAGAACATGGCGCAAAACCGGAACATCCAGCCGGACCGCTCCGTCGAAACCTGAGCCATCTCGGTCCGGAAGCGTTCCCCTCAGTTCTTCCTCGCCCGCTCCTCTGTGAAGACGCCGTCTTTGTCGTTTTCGAACAATTCAATCAGAAACCGCTCCTGCGGCTTTTCCGAGATCGTCTTGGGAATGTCGTCGAGCACCTGAATATATGAGGGCACGAAGTTGGACTCGAGTTCCTTGCGGCACTTGTCATAGATCGAAGCCAGGTCGAGGCTCGACCTGTCGAGCGGTGTGATGGCGGCCACGACGTCCTTCTCGCCCGGCGCTCCGCTGGCGGCGGGAACTCCATACACGGCGACTTCTGTGACGTGTGGATGCTCGGCGACAACCTTCTCGACGAAGTCGGGATGCACGAAGTCGCCGTTGTGCCTTATGCCGCCACCCTTGCGGTAGTCGAAGAAGAACCAGCCTTCTTCGTCGGTATGCGCCATGTCGCCGCTGCGAAGCCAGCCGCCGCGCACTTTATTCTTGGACGCATCCGGGTTCTTGTAGTACTCGACTTCGGCTTTTTCGCCGCCGGGCGGCCTGGAGACAAGCTCGCCGACAACGTTCGGCGGGCACTCGTTATCGTTTTCGTCAACAATCTTCATCTCCAGCATTCCCGGGACCGGCTTGCCGAACGAGCCCGTGGGTCCCTCCCCTACCGGCTTATGGGCGAAGCCGCCCTCGACGGCGGCATACCATTCGAGTATCTTCAGGTTGAACCGTTTCTCGAATGATTCCCATATCGCCCGCGGCATACCGGCGCTGATGACGAATCTCATCGGGTTATCGCCGTCGTCGGGCTTTTCGGGCTCGCTGTAAATGCCGGTGGCCATACCGCCGAGAAGCGAGAACGTCGTGCAGCCGAACTTGCGGCTGATGTCCCACAGGCGGCTCTTCGTGAACCTCTCGCTCAGGACGGTCAAGCGCTCCATCACCAGCCCGGGGACCACCGTGACGGCCTGCGCGTTGCCGTGCGTGAGCGAAAGCCCGGTGTAGAGCACGTCGTCCTCCTGGTACTGCCACACCATCTGCCCCAGCAGCGCGTATTGCGCTATCCGGTTGTTGGAACATACCACGCCCTTGGGGTCGCCCGTCGTGCCCGATGTGTAAATGATTTCCATCGGATGTGTCGGATCCTCGAGGTGATTGCCGACGGATTCCTCGGGCCCGTCGAGCACTTCATTCAGAGTCGGATACTTCGAGCCCATTTCCTCCCAGGGTAGATAGGTGACATACACCGCTTTTACCTGGGGAAGATCGTCGATGACTTCCTCGATCATAGAGAGCATATCTGCGGTTATGAGCAGAATCTTCGCCTCGGAATTCTCGAGGTAATACTTGAGTTTCTTTCCTTTGGTGCGTGGATCTATCGGGACAGAGACGGCGCCGGTCAGCGTGCCGGCGGTCATCGAATAGAGGAACTCGGGATGATTCCGCATCATGATGGCAAACTTGTCGCCTTTTTCGACGCCCTCCCTCTTCAGCATCGCGGCGACCTTGTTAGTGTTGAGCCACAGATCGCCATAGGTAAGATGCACGTCCGGCTTCTCATTGCGTTCGAATATCAGGCACTTCTTATCGGGCGACGCCTCGGCCTTCATCTGGATTACGTGGCCGAGGATCATCATGTTGAGTTCAATTGCCATAAGACAGACCTCCCGTTGATCGGCTGTTTTCCTGAGACAAGCACGAAAGGATTGCGGGAGAAACAACGCTGCGCATCGCCCCAGATATTACCAGACGCGGCGCTCGAAAGTCAATTCAACTTTTCCGGCCGAACGCTCCCTTATTCCCCACAATTGCCAACCGGCAGGCAATCCGAAATCGGACGGCCGAATTGATATCGAACGCGGCCTTCGGTAGAGAGTTTCCGGTCGCAGGCTACTCCTTTTCAGGCAGTTTTTTGCCCTTTTCAAATTCCGCGGCGAAGAATGGGCGGAACAGGTCGAGCGGAATGGGAAGAACCATGGTCGAGTTCTTCTCGGATGCAACTTCCGAGAGTGTCTGCAGGAACCTCATCTGCAGCGACATCGGATGCACTTCCATCATGGTGGCGGCGTCAACCAGCCGCGTCGCGGCCTGGAACTCGCCCTCGGCGTTGATCACCTTGGCGCGGCGTTCGCGCTCGGCCTCGGCCTGGCGGGCCATGGAGCGCTGCATCTCCTGCGGAAGGTCGACGTGCTTGACCTCGACGTTGGAAACCTTGATGCCCCACGGGTCGGTCTGGCGGTCGAGAATGGTCTGAAGCTCTTGGTTTATCTTGTCGCGGTGTGACAGCAGCTCATCGAGTTCGGCCTGGCCGAGCACGCTGCGGAGCGTGGTCTGCGACATCTGCGACGTGGCAAACATGTAGTTCTCGACTTCGATAACCGATTTGCTCGGCTCCATCACGCGGAAGTAGACGACCGCGTTCACTTTCATGGAAACGTTGTCGCGGGTGATGATGTCCTGCGGCGGCACGTCGAGCGCGATCAGCCGCAGGCTGACACGCACCATGCGGTCGATCGGCCAGAACACCATTATCAGGCCCGGTCCCTTCGGCGCAGAAAGCACCCGCCCCAGCCTGAACACCACTCCGCGCTCGTATTCGTTCAGCACGCGGACACAACTTATGACGTAGAGAACAACCATCAAGATGATTATTGGAAGAACCTGCATTTTTGTTCCCTCCTCTTTCAGCGATTTTGAAGCTTCTCCGGCTTTAGCTTTTTCGCTCACTCTCGACGACCACGGTCATACCGTCCAAACTCAGGACCTTGACTCTGGTCCCTTTGTCTATGGGGTTATCACTGCGGGCATTCCAGATCTCGCCATGCACAAACACCTTTCCTTCCAGCGATATGTCCGTATACGCGCTTCCGATGAGCCCGACGAGGCCCTCCTGTCCGACCACGCTCCTTCTCGAATGCGCGCGCAAAATCAGCGTGACGAGAAAGATCACTATGGCCGCCGTGGTGAATACGACGGAAAAGATGACGCTGTTCGAAATCCTCAGGAAATCGTATGGTGTGTCAATCAGCATAATGGATCCCAATGTCATGCAGACGAGTCCTCCAATGGTCAGCAGTCCGTAACTGGGCACCTTCGCCTCCGCCACAAAGAGCACGAGCGCAAGGATGATAAGCAGCACTCCGGCATAATTGACGGGCAATGTCTGAAAAGAATAAAAGGCGAGGATAAGACAAATGGCGCCCACAACGCCGGGAAATCCTACGCCCGGATGCGTAACCTCGAACAGCAGGCCGAAGAATCCGAGCATCATCAGGATGTAGGCGATGTTGGGATTGGATATGGTGTTGAGTATCTTCTGCCGGGCTGTCATCTCCCTGCGCTCGACGCGCGCTCCCTTTGTATGGAGAACCTCGACTCCGCTCGACGTCTGGACTTCTTTTCCGTCGATCTTTTCGAGCAGATCGTCGAGGTCCTTGCAGATATAATCGATGACGCTCTTCTCAAGCGCCTCGGTCTCGGTGATGGAAGCGCTCTTCGTTACCGCCTCGACCGCCCACTCCTCGTTGCGGCCACGGATACGAGCGATACCCCGCGTCCACGCGATGGTGTCCTTGAGCACCTTATCACCCATGACCGAACCGGTGGATTCATCGTCCTCTCCGGCTTCTTCGGGCTCATCCGCGGCCGGCTCTTCCTCTTCTTCCGCCCGCGGCTCGGCTTCACCCTCGACGGGCTCCGCCTCGGGCGGCACGGCCTCTTTCTGTCGGCGCTCCAGCTCCTGAAGTTTTTTCTCCAGTTCCTTCATCGCCTTGCGCCACGACCCGCCCTCGCCGCCGAGGTCTACGGGATGGGCCGCCCCGATATTAGTCGAAGGAGCCATCGCGGCGATATTGGACGCAAGCGTTATGAACACGCCCGCCGAGCCGGCCCTCGCGCCCCGCGGCGCGACGTAGACAACTATCGGCACGTCCGCGTTCAGTATGTCTTTGACAATTATGCGGGTGGATGCCAGCAGGCCGCCGGGGGTGTCGAGCCGGATGATGAGGCATTCGGCGTCATCGCTCTCGGCCTCTTCTATCGCGCGCGCGATGTATTCGGCGGCAACCGGGTTGATGATGTCGTCGTCTATGGTGATGACGCGAACGAAGCCGCTCTCGGCAAAAGCCGAAAAGACGGCAAGCATGATAAAAGACGTGAGAATAAGCAGAAGAGATATCTTGCGCATGGTATTCGCCGCCGTAAGTTCTTTGTAAATCCCCATTTATTATAATCTACCGGCTGTCCAATGTCTAGGTCGCACACCCATCCGAGAATCCTATTACAATTACTTGATATGCCGGGCGGCTTTGACGGGGGCGGGGAGTCCGCGATATAATTATGTCAAATCGGAATCTCGACAGGAGGAGATATCATGGCAAAGACACGCATGAGGCTGATGAGGCTGACCTGCTCAATCGTCATAATCCTGGGACTTTTTGCTTTCCTTATCACCGATGCCGGCGCGAAGACGAATTTCGCGCGGAAAAGCAATAAGCCTGCAACCGAAGAATCGGCGGAGCCGGTAATGCCCGCAGCTGAAACAAAGGTCGAGCAATGCACGGACTCCCCTGCCTGCTGCCCGCCACCCGGGAGTTCGCTGCCGAGGAGAACCGGCGGCCCGATCAGCCACATTCTCGCCTTCGGCTGCAAACTCAACTACGGCCTGACCAACTGGGCCCTCTCGGACAAGTGC
>CBFDAY010000100.1:0-8496 GCA_965602895.1 uncultured bacterium | reverse complement strand
GCGAACCATCCCTGGGAGCACAATTTAGAGAACTAAACCAAATTATGAGCAAACGCGATTATTATGAAATACTCGGTGTTTCCCGCGATGCCACGGAGGATGAACTCCGCAAGGCCTACCGGAAGCTTGCCATGCAGCACCATCCCGACCGGACGCAGGGCGACAAGGAATCCGAGGAAAAATTCAAAGAGCTGTCCGAGGCTTACGCCGTTCTGACGGACGCGGATAAACGAGCCAACTACGACCAGTTCGGCCACGCCGGCGTCGACAGCGGATTTGCGGATTTCCGCGATTTTGCGGGATTCGGCGACATATTCGGCGACATATTCGAGGACTTTTTCGGTGGCGGCGCCACCACGCGCCACAGGTCTCACGCTCGACGGGGCGACGACATCGGGTACACGCTCGACGTCACCCTCGTGGAGGCCTTCGAGGGCTTCGAGCGCGAGATATCGATTTCCCGAAAAGAAATGTGCGAGGACTGCGGCGGCTCGGGCCTGGCGGAGGGAGCCTCCCGCGACACATGTCCGATGTGCCGGGGCGCGGGCAGGCTGAGACAGACCCAGGGCTTTTTCAGCATCACGCGCGCCTGCCACCGTTGCGGCGGGACGGGTACCGTGATCGAGAACCCCTGCAAGACCTGCATGGGCGAGGGGCGCTCGCGCACGCTGCGAAAGATCAGGGTCACGATTCCCGCCGGCGTCGATTCGGGCTCCAGGATTCGTTATCGCGGCGAGGGCGAGGCCGGTTCCCAAGGAGGCGCTCCCGGCGACCTCTACGTGATTGTCAACGTGATGGAGCATGAGCTTTTCATGCGCGACGGGAATGACCTTCTATGCGAGATGCCGATGTCATTTTCCCATGCGGCCCTGGGAACGCAGCAGGAGATCCCGACGCTCGACGGAAGCGTCACCCTCAAGATACCGCAGGGAACGCAAACACATAAAGTATTCCGGCTCAAGGGCAAAGGGATGCCGAGCCTCCGGCGCGGCTACGGCAGAGGTGATCTGTTCATCAAAGTAATTGTCGAGACGCCGACCAGACTCAACGAGCGCCAGCGGGAGCTGCTCGAAGAATTCGCAAAGATCAGCGGCGAGGAAGTGCATCCGCTCACGAAGAAATTCCTGGACAAGTTCAAAGAAGTTTTCGGCGCATAAGCGGTCCCCAGCCCGCACGAGAGTCCGCGCGAGTGCTTCCCAATGACCACCCATCAGTTCTTCATCAGGCAATCCCAGATCAGTTCCGACGGATCGGTCACGATAGATGGCCCCGACGCCCGCCACATCAGGGTGGTTCTCCGACTGAAAAAGAACAGCCGCATCCGCCTGGTCGATGAGGAGGGAAGCCTCCATCTGGCCCGCGTGGAAAAAACGACCGAGCATGCGGTCGTGGCGCGCATACTGGAAACCGGCAAAGGATCGCCCGCCTGTGCCGGGCTTACCGTCATCCAGGGGATACCTCGGCTTCCAAAGGCCGATCTGATCGTGCAAAAGCTGACCGAACTGGGGGCCGAAAGCGTCTTTTTCGTCCCCACAAGACGCAGCCCGTACACCGATGCGTTCGACAGGATTTCCAAGAGGCTCGATCGCTTAAAGAAGATAGCGGAGTCGGCCGCCGCGCAGTGCTCCCGCCGCGATATCCCCCGTTTGGACGCATACGCCGACCTCGAGGCCGCCGTAGGGGCCCTCGATCCGGATACTCTCCTTCTTGTGGCGGACGAAAGTGTCCGCGACCGAAGCGTCCGGGATTGCCTTGCCGATAACAGCGGAAGGCCCGCCGCCGTGGTCATCGGGCCCGAAGGCGGACTCTCGCCCGACGAAATCGAATTGCTCGAAGCCAAAGGGGCGATCGCTTTTTCGCTCGGTCGAAACATCCTGAGGACGGAGACGGCCGCCATCGTCGCCTCGGCGATTGTTCTTTATGAGATGGGGGAGATATAGTTGGCGTCGTTTCGAATACTCACCTTCGGCTGCAAGGTGAACCAGTGTGATTCACAAATCATACGCGAGACCCTCGCCTCGTGGGGACTCACTGATACGAGCCGCGCCAAAACGGCCGAGGGATGTGCCGCCGGGCTCGAGAGCGCCCATCGTGAGCCCGACCTGGTCGTATTCAACACATGCACCGTCACGGGCGTCGCGGACTCGAAGTTTCGCAAGGCCCTGCGCAGAATCAATAGGGAGAATCCCCGCTCGCTCACGGCGGTTACCGGGTGTTTCGCCAACAAAATGGCGCTTTTCCCCGAGCAACCGCCGGAGGCGGACCTGGTCTTCAAAATGCGCGATTTCCCCGCGCTCGCCGATTTTTTGCGCCGCAGCGGGATCGTTGACGTCAAGGCGGCGGCTTCGGCGAGCGCGCAGACATATTTCGCCGAGCATACAAGGGCTTTCCTGAAGATCCAGGACGGCTGCGACTGCTACTGCGCCTATTGCATCGTTCCGGTTGTCCGGCCCAGGCTCTGGAGCGATAAACCTGAAAAAGTCGTTGCCGCCATCAACGAGCTTTCGGAGAAAAGATACAGTGAGGTCGTGCTCACCGGCATCCACCTCGGATTCTATGGCCGAGACTCCGGCCGAAGCATGCTGGCGGATTTGATGCGCAGGATCGAGACAGAGTGTGACATCAGGCGGGTCAGGCTAAGCTCGATCGAGATAAATGAGGTGTCCGACGAGATGCTGGAACTGATGGCCGGCTCGGAAAAGTTCTGTCGGCATCTCCACCTTCCGCTCCAGAGCGGCGATGACGAGATATTGCGAAGAATGGGACGCAGGTATTCGTCGGCGTTCTTTGTGGACCGGATCGAGGAGATCAGGGGAAAAATTCCCGATATCGGCATTACGACCGACGTAATCGTCGGATTCCCGGGCGAGACCGATGAGCAATTTGCGCGCACAATGGAACTAATGAAAAACATTGGATTTACAAAGACCCATGTGTTCAGGTATTCACCGCGTCCCGGCACGAAGGCCGCCGAAATGAAGCCGCGAGTTACCCCGGACGTGGTCAGCTCACGCGCCCGACGACTTATCGGGCTCGGCGAGGAGGCGGCGATGAGGTTCCGGGAGCGTTTTGTCGGGCGGACACTGGATGTGCTGGCCGAAAGCCGCGGCGACAATGGAAACTCTTGTACCGGCTTCAGCTCCAACTACATAAAGATTAAGGTTTTAGACCCGTCCCAAGGCAGCCTCAATGAGATTCTGCCGGTTCTAATCACCGAGGTCGGCGGACCGGCCGGTATCGCAACGGGTCGATTGGCTGAGGGTCGAAAGTGAGGAGGGTAATTAATGTCCGACTGCATTTTCTGCAAAATCGGGGCCGGAGAAATCCCATCGGATAAAGTGTATGAGGATGACTCCCTGTTCGGTTTCAGGGACACCCAGCCTAAGGCGCCGACGCACGTCTTGGTCATCCCCAAAAGACACATCGCCACCATGAACGACTTCACCGAATCCGAATCCGAGCTTTTGTCGGCCATGCTGCTCGCCTGCCGAAAAATCGCCGAGGAAGAGGGCCTTTCGGACAGCGGCTATCGGATTGTAATAAATTGTAACGCTGACGGCGGCCAGTCGGTGTTTCACCTGCACGCCCATCTGCTCGGCGGTCGCAAAATGACTTGGCCGCCGGGCTAAAATCGGAAAACAAACCGGTCGGTCTGTTTGACAAAATTACAATTCTGTGGTAAAATTCTGTGTGCGAGAGAAAGACGGACTCACCCTCGGAAATATATATAACTTCGCTGTTGACTGGGGGATACGTCATGATCCGAGGGAGAGGAAGCTTATCAATTCCCTCCTGGAAAAGCAGCGCAAAGACTACGAAAAACTAGATAAAACACAAAAAGAGCTTTTCGACAAAGAAAAATTTTCGAATCCATATTCCGACACGCGAATTCTTTTCGGAGACGCGGGCAAGCGCGTCAAATCGCTCCTGGTCGGAATCGACATAGAAATCGGTGAGGTAGTCCTCGCTGACAGATTGCGCGGCGGCGGCAAATCCATCGACCTTTTATTGGCCCATCATCCGGAAGGCAGGGCGATGGCCAATTTTTATGAGGTCATGGAAATGCAGGCCGACATCCTCAACAAATTGGGGGTGCCGATCAACGTCGCCGAAGGCATTTTGGAAGACCGGATAAAGGAGGTCGAGCGCAAGGTTCTGCCGCTGAACCACACGCGCACGGTCGACGCGGCCAGGCTGCTGGATATAGACATCCTCTGCGTTCATACTCCGGCGGATAACGGCGTTACGCAATATTTGCAGAGAAGGTTTGACAGGCGCAAGCCGCCTTTTTTGTCTGATATCATCGATTATTTGCTCGAGATTCCCGAATACCGCCAGGCCGCTCTGGGCAATGCGGGTCCAAGGATCGTCGCAGGCGGCGCGAAAAACAGGACCGGCAAGGTATTTGTCGATATGACGGGTGGCACCGGCGGCTCGAAAGAAGCTTTCGAGAAGCTCGTCCAGGCCGGGGTGGGCACTATCGTCGGCATGCACATCGGCGAGGACCACCTGAAAGAGGCCAAAAAGAACCACGTAAACGTTATCATAGCGGGCCATATGGCCAGCGACGCGCTCGGCTTGAACCTCTTTCTCGACGGGCTCATCGGAAAACACGGGCAAGTGAAGATTTACGCCTGCTCGGGATTCACCCGCGTGGCGCGAGACAAGGCCGGCAGGGCTAAATAATGGCGTACGGCATACCGCAGGAAACCGTCGAGCGCGTTCGCTCGCAGGCCGACATCGTCCAGGTTATCTCCGAATATCTGACGCTCAAAAGGGCCGGAGGAAACTTTAGGGCGCTTTGTCCGTTTCATAAAGAGAAGACGCCGTCGTTCATGGTAAGCCCTTCCAAGCAGATCTTCCACTGCTTCGGATGCGGGGCCGGCGGCAACGTATTCGGATTCCTCATGCGGCAGGAGGGTTTTACCTTCCCCGAGGCGGTCAGGTTCCTCGCCGAGCGCGTGGGGATCCAGATAAAACAGGAACAAATCGCCCCCGGACAGGGGGAGCTTCGCGAGCAACTGCTCGATTTATACGAATATGCCAGGCGGTTCTATCACCAGTGTCTGCTGAAGTCGACCAAGGCCGAGCGTGCGCGCAAGTATTTGGAGCAGAGACAGTTATCCGAGAGGGCGGTCAAAGAATTCTCTATCGGGTATTCTCCGCCGGAGTGGGATTCGTTCCTCTCGGCGGCTCGAAAAAAGGGATGCAAGGAGGATTTGCTTCTTCAGGCGGGATTGGCCAAGAAAAGCGCCGAGGGCCGCGTATATGACGCGTTTCGAAACAGGATAATGTTCCCCATCTGGGGGCTGTCGGGCAAGGTGATAGCCTTCGGGGGACGCGCGCTCGGGGACGACCAGCCGAAATACATAAATTCGCCCGAGACGCCCATTTACCATAAGGGTGGCATACTTTACAATCTCAATAGGGCGAAAAAGGAGATATCGAATAAGGGCTCGGTAATCGTCGTCGAAGGTTACACCGACGTGATTCGGGTGGTTCTCGGCGGCATCGAAAACGTCGTGGCCTCCTCGGGGACGGCCTTCACCGAGGCGCAGGCCCGGTTAATTAAGCGATATGCCGGCGAAGTCGTCCTGGTGTTCGATTCCGACTCCGCCGGGATTGCGGCGGCCGGTCGCGGAATCGAGGTGCTTTTAGCTCAGGACCTCGCCGTGCGGGTGGCTGTGCTGCCGTCGGGCACGGACCCCGACGAGTTCGTCCTTGAGAACGGAGCCGAGGCTTTTGGCGGTATTGTCGATGAATCGCAGAATTTCATCGAATTCCACGCCGAAAGCGCCCTGGCCGGCGAAAACGGCGCCGGGGTCGAGAATAAAATCAAGGTCGCCAATACTCTGGCGTCGCTCGTGGGAAAGATTCCCGATCCCATCAGGAGGGAGGAATACCTCAGGCTGGTGGCGTCGAGGCTGGACGTAAGGCCCGAGGCCCTGCGCCTTACCTCGCAAAAAGGCGCTTCCGGCGACATGATAGAAGAGGAAGTCAAACATGGCGAGCGCACATTCAAACGCCAAGAAGATGAATGCCTTTGGCTCGCCAAGATGATGATTGAAAGGCCGGAAAGCATAGGGGCCGTACGGGAGCATTTCGATATTGCGACGATTCAAAACGAGGCCTTGCGGCATCTTATGGAGACTATTTTTCAGTGCGAGGGCGAGCAAATCGATGAAAGCTTCTTATTCGATAGATTGCGGAACGAGGAGGAACAGCGGCTGCTTTCAAAATTGATGTTTGAGGAAGGCTTGAGAAAGGACCCTCTTTATGTGCCTGAATGGTGGCGTGAGCATCAAAAGGGTCGCGACGAAAAGCAGAGATTTGCGGAATTATCCAAAGAAATAGCCGAGGCCGAGCGCAACGCGGATATGGAACTTCTGCACAAGTTGCTGAAAGAGAAAAGAAAGAAAAAACGTAGCATGGCCGAGACCATAGAAAACACTAAGGAAGTTTCTGTGGACAGATCCGCCGAGAGCGGGATTGTTGGCTGATAAAATCTCGGGAATAAGGAGGTAGGGAAGGATCGGTAAGAAAACACAAGCGGGCAAGCCGGCGCCCAGGAAAGCCGAAAAGGCGAAGAAGGCGCGGCCCAAGCCCACAAACAACAAACCTGAAGCAGAAACGGCGCAAAGGGATGATAGCGTGAACGGGGCTATCGAAAAGAAGCTCGGCGGAAATGACATCGTCCAGGCGCTCATCGACAAGGGCAAGAAGCAAGGACAGCTCACGTACGATGAGATAAACGACATGTTGCCCGATCAGCTCGTTTCCTCCGGCGAGATCGACGAGATACTCATGACGCTCGGCGACCATGATATCGATGTTGTCGAGTCTCTAAAGCTCAACAAGGCTGAGGAAAACAGTTCGGACGGCGAAGAAGAAAAGGAATTTGCGCCTTCCCGTGTAGAGCGCGCCGACGATCCCGTGCGAATGTATCTGCGGGAAATGGGACGAGTGCCGCTGTTGACAAAGGACCAGGAAGTCAGGATAGCTAAGAATATCGAACAGGCCGAAAACGTGCTCAGGGAGACTATCATCCGCACTCCGTATGCGCTCAGGGAGATCATCCCTCATCTTCAAAAGATCATCAAGGGAAAGATACCGATCGAGAGCTTAACGCAAGAAGACGACGACCGCAAGCTGAGAAACCTCGGAGGGCGGCTGTCGAAGATCCTCGATTTTCTCCATAAGAGCGAGGCGGCCATCCGCAGGCATGAAAAGAGCCTCCAACGGCCGCGAATCGGTGACGCAACAAAGAAACGTATCCGCAGCGATATATCTGCGCAACGTTCCAGGCAGGCGACGGCGCTGCGCGAGCTCGAGGTCAAGTCAAAAGAGATCAACCGGATCGTCGGGAAGATCAAGAACCTGCGCGGCAGGATAAAGAGCGCCGAGAGCGAGATCAAGGCGATCGAGAAAGAGATCAAGTTCAACGCCGGGAAGATCGGGGAATACGGCAGGAAACTCCGCAAATCGGAGATCGATTCAAAGAGATTTGCCAAGCGCGTCCCTGTGACGCTCAGCCGATTCATGGAACTGGAGCGAAAGGTCCACAACGCCAATCGCAGGCTCAACACCATCTATCACGATACGAGGCTGTCCAAGCAGGGAGTGTACGGTCTGATCGCTCGGATGGAGAGAAACGAGGCCGACATCTACCGCGCCAAGATGGGGCTGGTCGAGGCCAACCTGCGCCTCGTGGTCAGCATCGCAAAGAAATACACCAACCGAGGCATGTCGTTCCTCGATCTCATACAAGAGGGCAACATAGGTCTCATGAAGGCGGTCGACAAATTCGAGTATCGACGCGGATACAAGTTCTCGACCTACGCCACGTGGTGGATCAGGCAGGCCATAACGCGCGCCATCGCCGACCAGGCGCGCACGATCCGCATCCCCGTACACATGATCGAGACCATAAACAAGGTCATCCGCACCTCGCGCCGGCTCGTGCAGGAATACGGAAGAGAGCCGACCCCGGAGGAGATTTCCGAAGCCATGCGGCTCGAAGTCGAAAAGGTTCGCGGCATTCTCAAGATCGCACAGGAGGCCATTTCGCTCGAGACGCCCATCGGAGACGAGGGCGACAGCAACTTCGGCGATTTCATCGAGGACAAATCGACCGAATCCCCGATAAACACGGCCGCGTTCACCGTGTTCCAGGAAAAGCTGGAAGAAGTGTTGCACACACTGACCGAGCGCGAGGAAAGGGTGCTCCGCCTGCGGTTCGGCCTGGGCGACGGCTACCCGCGCACGCTCGAAGAGGTTGGCAGCGTGTTCAAGGTCACGCGCGAGCGCGTTCGCCAGATAGAAGCCAAGGCCATCCGCAAGATGCGGCACCCGACCCGCAGCCGCAAGCTGAAAACGTTCCTCGACTGGGTGGTGGCCGAGTAGGCCTCTGCCTTTTGATCTGCAATTACGCCGGGACGCAGAAAAATTCCGCGTCCCGGTTTTTCCTATTGTTTTTCAACAATACAGATATGCTCG
>CBFDAY010000099.1:0-8639 GCA_965602895.1 uncultured bacterium | reverse complement strand
CCGTGGAGATCTTCAGCGTGCCGCCCGGCATAGAGTTCGCCGAAGTCGATCCGCGGAGCGGCCTGCTCGCGCCTCCCGGCAGTGCCAGGAAGCTGACGGTGGCGTTCCGGCAGGGCGCCGCACCGACCAAATACCACGACCCGGATGAGGAAGAACGCCTGAGCGAGGACATCATGCATGTCTTCGCGGGCGATCTATCGCTTTGAGAGAGACGACCAAATGGTCATGGTTTCGAGTTTCGGGTTCAGAGTTGAAAAACAAGAAACCGGAAACAAGGGACAAGAGACAATCAGTCTCCGGTTGCGGGTTAAAAGCCAGGGACTGGGAACGAGGAACAAGAAACCATATCGGAACCACGGATTAAATATCCACGAAGGGCGCGAAGAACAAAGAAGAAAATAGAAAGCTACCACAAATTACACGAATTACACGAACAAAAAAAACACCAACCAAGGCACAAGGAAATTCGTGTAATTCGTGATGGAATAAGTCGGTGGCGACTCACCGCTTCTGGCGGAGTTTTTTCAAGGGGAGCGTGTTGAGGACGTCGGCGGGTTCGAGCCAGCCGCGGCGCGCGACGGCGACTCCGAGGCGTGGCGCCTCAAGGTGTTCTAGGCGGTGCGCGTCGGTGCCGATGGCGAGCTTCACGCCGAGCTGCCCCGCGCGTTTGCACCAGATGTCGTCGAGGTCGAGCCGCTCGTAGTTGGCGTTGATCTCGATGGCGGTGCCCGTCTCGGCGGCGACCTGCAGCACTTGTTCGATGTCCACTTCATAGGGTGGGCGCTGGTTGATGAGCCGGCCCGTGAGGTGTGCGATACAGTCGACGAACGGGTTTTGCATCGCGCCTATGATGCGCCGCGTTATCTTGTCGCGCGGCTGCTTGAACGCCGAATGGATCGACGCGACGACCCAGTCGAATTTCTCCAGTATCTCATCCGGATAATCGAGCCTGCCGTCGGGCAGGATGTCCATTTCGGTTCCGAACAGCAGCTTGAGGTTTTTGAGGCCCGAGTTGATCTCCTCCAGCTCCTTGCGCTTTTGTTCGAGGCGTTTGGGCGAAAGGCCGCCTGCGATCTTGAGCGACTGCGAGTGGTCGGTGACGGCGATGTAGCGATAGCCGAGCGTTTGCGCGCGTTCGGCCAACTGGGCAAGCGTCGCTTTGCCGTCGCTGTAATCGGAGTGCACGTGCAGGTCGCCTTTGATCTGATCGGCTGTAACGAGTGCGGGCAGCGTGTCCTCTTTTGCGGCCTCGATCTCGCCGCGGTCCTCCCGAAGCTCCGGCGGCATCCACCGCAGGCCCGCCCCGGCGTATATCTCCTCCTCTTCGCGACCGCCGATCTTTTTCTCGCCCCTGAAGATGCCGTACTCGTTTATCTTGAGTCCGGCGCGCACGGCGATATCGCGCAGCTTGACGTTGTGGGCCTTGGAGCCGGTGAAATACTGGAGCGCCGCGCCGAAGCTCTCTTCATCGACCACGCGCAGGTCAACCTGCCGGTTACCCTCGACGATGACGCTCGCCTTGGTCGTCCCGGCGGCGAGCACGCGCCCCACCTGCGGGAGCGAGGTGAACTCCTCGATCGCCGCTTTGTGGTCGGAGGCCGAGGCAAGGATATCGATGTCGCCGACGGTCTCGCGCATGCGGCGCAGGCTGCCCGCCATCTCGGCACGATCGACCGAATGGAACTCGCGCACCGACGCGAGTATCTCCTCGGCGACGGGAAGCGCGATCCCGAGCGGTATCCGTCCGGCCGCCTCGCGCAGCAACTCGATCCCTTTCAGTATGTTCTCGGCCTTTTTCTTGCCCATTCCGGGCAGCTCGGCGAGCTTGCCCGACCTGATCGCGTCTTCGAGCGCGTCGAACGTATCCACCTTGAGTTTCGAATGTATCTGCGCGAGGGTCTTGGGCCCCATCCCGGGAATCTGGAGCATCCGGATGAGTTCGTCGGAGAGGCCCTCTCGCTCTTCCTCGTATTTGCGGATCTTGCCCGTCTCGAGATATTCCCGGATTTTTTCGGCCGTGCTCTTTCCGATGCCCGGCATCTCAAGCAGCCTGTCCTCGGCGGCGATGACGGCGATGTCTTCGGCCGTGTCGCGAAGCGTGCGGGCGGCCTTTCGGTAGGAATTGACCTTGAAGATGACGTCCCCCTTGAATTCGAGAACATCGGCGAAGCGGTCGAAAAGGTCGGCTATTTCTGAATTCTTCATTACATCAAAGCCGCGCCGGCAGGCGCATTGGGACTCGATTATTGGAGAAGGGTGTCAAGCAGGCCTTCCACGCATTCCTCGATACTGTCGAATGCGGCGACAAAGTAATCGATCGGCGCGCCGTATGGGTCTGCGATGTCGCGGCCGCGCAGGTGAGGAGGCCCGAAGTCGGACAGCAGGCGATACTTGCCCTCGGTGTCTTTGAGGATAACGTCGGCCTCTGCGAGGTGGTCGGTCTCCATGCCGATTACGAGATCGGCCCTCTCGAGCATCTCGCGCGTGACGTGGCTGACGCGGTGGCCCGAGATATCGACCCCTCGCTCGGCCGCAACCCGTTCCGCAAGCTCGGCGGCGGGCCGACCGTTTAGGGCAAACGTCCCGGCCGAGGAAACCGTGACGGAATCGATCTTTCTTTCCGCAAGCTTATGCTTCAGGATCCCTTCGGCCAGGGGCGACCTGCAAAGGTTGCCCGTGCAGAGAAACAAGACATGTTTTTTCATCGGAACCTAATTTAGTGGAATTCGGCGGGAATGTCAAGATGGAGGGGCTTAGTCCAGGGGCCCGCGTGCGCTAGGGGGCTCCACCCTCCTCTCCCTTTTCGATCTCATCCCTGAGACTCTCTACGAGGGCCGCCTGCCCGGGGTCGGCATCGATAAGCTTCTCGATTTTCCGGCATGCGTGCAAAACGGTCGTATGATCCTTCTTGCCGAAGGCCAGGCCGATCTTGTGGAGAGAGACCGAGGTGAGGCGTCGGCAAAGGTACATGGCCACCTGTCGGGGATAGGTGATCGAACGCGACCGGCGCGAGGAGGAGAGGTCGGACTCGCGTATGCCAAAAAAGCGCGCCGATATCCGCAGTATCTTCTCGACAGTGATTTCGCCGCAGGCGCGCTCGGCGACGTCTTGCAGGACTTCGGACGCAAACTGAGGCGTGAGCGCCTCGCCGCGCACGCTCGCCATGGCTACCATCCTCGTCAGCGCGCCCTCCAGTTCCCGTATGTTCGACCTGATATGTCGCGCTATCAATTCAAGAATCTCTCCCGAGATTTTTTTCTTGCAATTTTCCGCTTTCTTATGGAGTATCGCAACGCGCGTCTCGAAGTCGGGCGGCTGCAAAGACGCCACGAGCCCCCATTCGAACCTGCTGATAAGGCGTTCTTCGAGCGTGGGTATCTCCTTCGGAGGCCGGTCCGAGGAGATCACAATCTGCTTTTTCTTATCATGAAGGGCGTTGAAAGTGTGGAAAAACTCCTCCTGCGTCGCATCCTTTCCCGCGATAAAATGTATGTCGTCGACAAGAAGGATATCAATGGTTCTGAACTTCCGCCTGAATTCCTTGGTCGAGCGGTTTTGAATGGCCGATATCAACTGGTTCGTAAAACTCTCGGTCGACAGATACAGGGCCCTCAGCTTTCTGCCGTGAGTCGATCTTGCTTCATGGCCGATCGCCTGCATAAGATGTGTTTTGCCGAGGCCGACACCACCGTACAGGAAAAGCGGATTGTATATTTCGGCCGGATTTCTTGCAACCCCGCCGGCCGCCGAATGCGCAAACAGGTTGCATGGGCCGACCACGAAATTATCGAATGTATATTGCGGATTGAACTCGGACTGCGAGTAGTTCATTGGGATACCGAACGGTTAACTCTGCGCGGGCGCTGCAATTTCCTCGGAAGAATCCACAGAGTTATCAACATTAGCTATACCGCATCGCAACACGTTGTATTCACATTACTTAGCATGTGAAAGAGGGTGCTGGGAGATAAATCTATCCACAGAGTTATCCACCATCCGATTTTGTAATAAATCGAAACAAAATGCAGCAAAGGGCAGGCCCGGCGAAAGCTGAACGAACGGTTGGCCCGGCCGGCGATGCGCCAACTTTTGGTCCAATTTGTGACATAAGCCTTTTGTCACAAAAGAGTTCATTTTCATCCAACGAGTTGTAACAAAGAGTTGCAATAGAGAATTCAGGCGGATCGCCGGCGCCAAAGAGACAATATTCCTACGACACACAGAATCCGACCGTGCCGATATTTCTGGGAAAAACGTGCTTCCTCAGGAGGCCTTATTCATCCGCCAGGGTTTCGCCGAGGATCTCTTCGATAGAGGTTATGCCGGCCAGTACTCTATTGATGCCTATTTCCCGGAGTGTCTTCATGCCCGCACCTCTGGCCACTTTCATCAGATCAGCAGTGGAAGAGCGCCCGAGTATGCGATCGCGCAGTTCGTCGTTGAGGGTCATGACCTCATAGATGCCCGTACGACCTTTGTATCCGATGTGCTGACACTGTTTGCACCCGTTTGCTTTGTATATTTTCTTCCCCTCTGTCTGCTCCCGGGTGATGCCGATCGCCTCGAGTTCGTCATCTGAGGGTACATACTCATCGCGGCAAAAGAGGCACAGCTTTCGCACGAGTCGCTGGCCCACTACGGCTTCGATAGTGGATGTCAACAAAAACGGCTCAACATCCATATCGATGAGACGCGTAACGGTGCTGGGCGCGTCGTTTGTGTGGAGTGTGCTGAACACGAGGTGACCGGTGAGCGACGTTTCGATCGAGATGGTGGCCGTTTCCAAGTCGCGGATTTCACCGACCATGCATATGTCGGGGTCCTGACGAAGAATCGACCTGAGACACCTGGAAAATGTCAGCCCAACCTTTTCATTGATGTTGACCTGAACGATTCCATTGACCTGATACTCGACCGGATCCTCGGTAGTGATTATTTTGTAGCGTGGGTCGTTCCGCTCATTGAGACAGGCATAAAGAGTTGTGGTCTTGCCGGAGCCGGTCGGTCCCGTCACGAGCACGATTCCGTTGGGCTTGCTGATTATCTTCATCAACTCTTCGTATTGGTCCTTTTCGAGGCCGAGTTCATCGAGGATGATCATGGTTGCGCTTCGGTCAAGGATACGGATCACGATGCTCTCCCCGAACATAGTGGGCAGGAACGAGATTCGGAGGTCGATGTCCTTGCCGCCGAGCGAGAGCTGGATACGGCCGTCCTGGGGGAGCCTTCGTTCGGCGATGTCGAGGTTTGACATGACCTTGAGGCGTGAACTGACTGCCACGCTCAGGTGTTTGGGAGGCTGCGAGATCGTGTATAGCACGCCGTCAACCCGCTGCCGCACCTGGTATTCTTCCTCGAAGGGCTCAAAATGAAGGTCCGAAGCCCTGCTCTGTACGGCCTGCAGGATGACCAGGTTGATCAGTTTGATGACGGGCGCCTCGTGGGCAAGAGAGATAAGGTTGTTCGAGTCGGCGATCTCTTCGCGGCCGCTCTGGAGCGTCGCTTTTTCCACGACCTCTTCCACGTCCGCGAAAAGCTCGTCAATAAGGGCCGCTGCGGATTCTCCCTCCTGGTATCCGTAGTGCTTTTCGATCGCGGCCGCGATTTCGGTCTGCGAGCTCACCGCGCCCTCGATCTCACAGCTGAGGATGACCTTGAGGTCATCGATGGTATTGATGGCCAGCGGGTCAGCCATCGCGATGGTCAGAATGTTGTCGTTTTTCCTGATGGGAATAATATTGTAGAACTGGGCGATATCGGGAGTGATGAGGTTCAGCACGTCGGTGTCGATGGATGCCTGGGACAGGTTGACCTGTTCCATGCCCTGTTGAATTCCAAGGGCATTGACTATATCCTGCTCGGTGGCATAGCCGAGGCCTACAAGTGTGCGCCCGAGAAACTCCCGGGTTTGACGCTGCTTCTCGATGCCCTCTTCGAGCTGGGCCGGCGTTACGACGCCGTTGTCGACCAGAATTTCTCCGAGGTTTTTCGTTCCGATTGCCAAAGGCGGACTCACTCCTTTTCTTGCGGGGACGCCGCGTTCGAGTTCATGAGACGCTCTTGACCAGCTTCAGCCCGGGCAGTTTGTCGTCCTGCTGCGTGATTGCCACGGCCTCTTCCAGCGTTGTGACACCGCTGAAAACCTTCAGCCACGCGTCATCCCTCAGTGTCCTCATCCCTTGCATGCGCGCCATATTCTTCAGATCGACCGTGGGCGTGTGCTTGATCACCGATTCCCGGATCTCTTTGCTCATCATGAGAAGCTCAAGCACGGTGGTTCGCCCGTGATAGCCGTTGCGATTGCAGTTCTCGCACCCTTCTCCCTTATAGAAGGTAACGTCACTGACCTCATCGGGGTCGAGGCCCACGATCTTGAGCTCCTTGTCGGTCGGCCTGTACTCGATCTTGCAGCTCTTGCATATCTTGCGGACGAGGCGCTGGGCCGACACGGCCTGCACGGCCGATGAAACGAGGAATGGCTTAACACCCATATCGATGAGTCGGTTCAATGCGCCGGCGGAGTCATTGGTATGAAGGGTGCTGAACACGAGGTGCCCCGTGAGGGCGGCCCTGATGGCGATTTCCGCGGTTTCGCTGTCGCGGATCTCACCGACCATCACTATGTCGGGAGACTGACGCAGTATGGATCTGAGGCCCATGGCGAACGTCAGGCCGATGTCCTCTTCGATCTGAACCTGGTTTATGCCCGAGAGAACGTACTCGACCGGGTTCTCGATCGTGATTATCTTGCGCTCGGGAGTGTTAATCGTGTTGAGCGAAGCATACAGCGTCGTCGTCTTGCCGGAGCCCGTAGGACCCGTAACCAGGATAATCCCGGTAGGAATATGGAGCAAACCCTCCCAACTGCGGAGCGTATCGACCGCGTAGCCGAGGTCGCGCAGGTCGAGCGCGAGGGTGCTCTTGTCGAGAATACGAAGCACGAAGCTCTCGCCGTAGATGGCGGGCAGGGCTGAGGCGCGAAGGTCGATATCCTTGCCCATCAATTGCAGCTTGATACGGCCGTCCTGCGGGATTCTCCTTTCGGAAATATCCATCCCGGCCATGATTTTCAGGCGTGAAAGAATGGCGTTCTGAAGCGATTTGGGAGGAGGGTTCACCTCCTGCAGGATCCCGTCAATGCGATAGCGCACTTTCAGCTCGTGCTCGAAAGGCTCGATATGGATGTCGCTTGCGCGGTGCCTGAATGCTTCGAGGATCAGCAGGGTCACCAACTTGATCACGGGCCCCTCTTCGCTATCTTCGTCTTCGGCCCCGTCCATGATGGATCCGTCGAACTCGATGCTTTCCACGCTCAGGCTGCTGACGCTCAGGCTGCTGACCGTGCTGAGGCTGTCGCCGCTGACCTGGGAGAGCATCGTGTCGACCGTGACTTCCTCGAGCCCATAGTATTTTCGTATGGCCTCCTTTATGTCCTCCGGCGAAGCGACAACCGGCTGTATAGTGCATTCAAGGAGGAGGCGCAGATTGTCTATGACGCCGAGGTTCATCGGATCGCTCATCGCGACAAAGAGCCGGTTGCCGTCTTTCCTGACAGGCACAACCTGGTATATCTTTGCGACCGCTGTCGGAAGTAAATCCAACAGGTCCGGCGAAATGTCGAGGTTCTCGAGGTTGACAAGCGGGAGATTGAGCTGTGTCGCGAGGGCTTCCGCAAGGTGGGCGGAGGTTATGTAACCAAAGCTTACCAGCACATCGCCCAGCCGCTTGCTGCTTGCGCGTGTCTGTTGTCGCTTTAAAGCGTCCTTGAGCTGGTCCTGCGTGATGGCGCCCTGGGCCAGCAGTATCTGACCCAACGATTTGCTGCTGTCTACTATTGCCATCAGCAATCCCCCTTTTCGCAAAAGCCGCTGTATAGCCCAATTTAAATTATACTCCAGCTCCAAAATGATGTCAAGCGACCCACACGGCCGGGCCGACACCCGGAATCCCCACACTTTCTCCCCCACGGGATCCGACCCAAAGCAGGAGGTTGAGCGGCGCCTTTGGGGGGATAGCAGCCCCTGTATCGGCGTTGACTTTTTGCGCTGGAAAAGCTAATATAGGCGGGATCGATATTCGCAATACCGCTCTCGACATGGAGGATGCCGGAATGGCCGCTTTCGATGCTTTTCAAGGTTTGAAGAAATCGGAGATAAATCGCATAGTCGATTCAGGTGTGATCCGCATGGTTGAAAGCGGGAAGGTGTTGTTTCGAAAGGGCGATATCGGGCACGAGATGTTTATCATATTGAAAGGGAAAGTCAATATAATCGATGAGATCGACGACAAGAAAAAAATCCTCGCCGAACTGCGAGCGGGCGAGATATTCGGCGAAATGGCCATGTTTGAGAAGCGCGCCCGCTCGGCCCACGCCGTCGCGAAAGATCAATCCCAGATCCTCACGCTCAGTGAAGAGGTTCTTGTAAAACTCCTCGAAAAAAAAATCCCTCGAAAATTCCTCGCCAACGTCATAGGGGTGCTCTGCCATCGCCTACGGGTTACAAACAGCATGTATATGCGCGCCAAATACGGCGCCAAAGATTCAACACAAGTGAAGTGGCTTGACTAATACTCTAAAAACTCGTCCCCCTCCCTTTCCTAAGTCCATCCTTATTCCCGGCTTGCCATTTGTGCTGCGA
>CBFDAY010000098.1:0-8673 GCA_965602895.1 uncultured bacterium | reverse complement strand
TTCGAGGGCCGCGTGCGCGAGCCGATTCGCGGAAAATTGCCCACCCGCAAAGAATTCGGCGACCACTGGAAGTTCAACCACGAAGAGGTCATAAACAGCCAATTCGGCACGACCGTGCTGCAGGCCAAGAATCCCGACGGCACGGCGCCCGACTGGGGTATGAACTGGGACGAGGACCAGGGCGCCCTGGGCATCAAGTATCCCAACAGCTTCTACTTTTATCTGCCGAGAATATGCAACCACTGCACATATGCGCCGTGTATCGACGCGTGCCCGCGGCACGCCATCTACAAGCGCGAAGAGGACGGCATCGTCCTGATCGACCAGGACCGCTGCAAAGGCTACAGGTTCTGCCTTGAGGCGTGCCCGTACAAGAAGATCTACTTCAACTTCGAAACGCTCACAAGCATGAAGTGCATCTTCTGCTACCCGAGAATCGAAAAAGGCGTCGTCAACGCCTGCGCAAGGCAGTGCACCGGACGCATAAGGTTCGTCGATTACCTGGACAATGAGGACGGACCAATCTATAAACTCGTGAAAAAATGGAAGGTCGCGCTCCCGCTGTTCCCGAAGTTCGGAACCGAGCCCAACGTGTTCTACGTTCCGCCGCTCGCGCCTCCGCGGCTTGCGGCCGACGGCACGGTCGATCCTTCTAAGGACCGCATCCCGCTCAAATATATGGTCGACCTGTTCGGGCCCGAGGTCGAGCAGGCCCTCGAGCTGCTCAAGCGGGAGATGCAGCGCACGCGCGACGGCGAAAAATCCGAACTGATGGAAATACTCATAGCCAAGCGCTGGGAAAAGATGTTCGGGCATCTCAGCACGGACCCGATTGAATCCATGTAACGGAGTATTGCCCGAAAGGCGCCATGAAACCTATTGCCGAACTTGACAAGATAAAAGGGCCCGACCAGATGGGACGGGCCCGGCGGAGCCAGATGTACCGCTTCCTGGCCGAATGCTTCCGGTATCCCAGCGAAGACTTTCTGAAAATCGCCAAGGACGGCGGCCACTTGCAGACCGCCTTGGCCATAATGCGCGAGGTCCCGTTCGAGGTCCAGATAGACGAAGAGGCCCTGTCGGGTCAGTTGCTCAAGGACGTTTTGCAGGATGATTTCGAGGCCGAGTTCGTGCGCGTGTTCGACGCCGGACCCGGGGGGCCTCCCTGTCCCCTGTACGAGGGCAAGTACGCCGCCGACCGTAAGGTGAACATGGAGGATCTCGTCCGGTTCTATAACAACTTCGGCCTGAGTGTGGCCGAGGCTCCGGAAAGGGAGTTGCCCGACCACATAACTGCGGAGCTGGAGTTCATCCACTACCTGGCGTTCAAGGAGGTTCTCGCGCTCCAGCGCAATGAGGACCCCGCGCCCTATTGCTATGCGGAAACGGACTTTCTCGAACGGCATCTCGCCAAATGGCTACCACAGCTTCTTGAAAAGACCGAGAGAGTCCCCCATGCGGGTATTCCGGACCTATGCGAGCCGGCGATAACTTTCTACGCCGCCTTGATAGGCCTCTCGGCCAACTTTTGCAAGGCCGACCTTGCTTACTTGAGAAGTCTCTATTCCGAGAGGAAGTAACTCGGTCAGGCAAATGGGAGTCTGCCGACTTTCTCGACGACGCCAGGCTTACTGATACAGGGTCGAGGAATCACCTCGACCGGGAAGAATGGCTAAGATCGCACTTAAAGATGAGTTGGATTTCGAAAAAGGTCACCGAGAGTCAGGTATGGCGTTCCATATTCCGCCACAAATTCTTCGATACTCCCCGTAACCGGGTTCTCACTGTCGTTTCCAACTTCTTTCTGCACGTCCACCCGCCCAAAGTACACAAAGAAGGCCTGAAATTTACGCACACGTTTTGCCTGGGCGGACTGACGTTTTACATGTTCATCGTGGAGACTATCACCGGCGTGCTCCTCATGTTCTACTACCGCCCGACCGTCGAGTACGCATACCTGGACATGCGGCTGCTCGAGCATGCCGTCAAGTTCGGCGTGATAATGCGCAACCTCCACCGCTGGGCCGCCCACGCAATGGTCATACTGGTTATGATGCACATGCTCAGGGTCTTTCTCACCGGCTCCTACAAGCCGCCGCGCGAGTTCAACTGGGTGATAGGAGTGGGCCTGCTGGTGCTGACGCTGCTGCTCAGCTTCACAGGATACCTGCTGCCCTGGGACCAGCTGGCATTCTGGGCGATCACGGTCGGAACAAAAATGGGCGGCGCCACTCCCTTCCTGGGCTCCGATGGCCCGTTCCACTCGTTGCTCGGAATAGGGCCCAACAACGACATCCGCTTCCTGCTATTGGGCGACAACATCGTGGGCGAAAACGCGCTGCTGCGGTTCTACGTGCTTCACTGCGTCTTCTTGCCGCTGGCCGCGACCGTGCTTATGCTTGTTCACTTCTGGCGCGTGAGAAAAGACGGGGGGATATCCCACCCGCTCTGAATCGAAAAAACCGATTATGAGCACTGACGAAAAAAAACTCGAGAGCGAATACCAGTTCTCGCTGCCCAACCTGGTCATCAAAGAACTGATCGCCGTGCTGATCGCGTCGTCGACGCTGCTGATCTGGTCGATGGTACAAAATGCGCCGCTCCGCAGCATCGCCGACCCGAACAAGACCGAGAACCCGGCGAAAGCGCCGTGGTACTTCGTCGGCCTCCAGGAACTGCTCGTATATTTCGATCCGTGGATCGCGGGCGTCACCATTCCGACCCTCATCGTAATCGGCCTCATGCTGATACCTTATCTCGACACGACCGACACCGCCGTCGGCAAATATTCTCTTCGCGGGCGCAAGCTGGTCATCTCAACCTTTGTGTTCGGTTTTTCGATGTGGTTCATTCTTATTCTGGTCGGCCAGCTTTTGCGCGGACCCAACTGGCAGTTCTACTGGCCGTGGGAAAGCTGGTTGGTCGCAAAAAGCGCCGAAGAGACGCTGGTCAACATGCCGCAGTGGGTCGGCATCGGTTTCCTGGCGCTGTACTTCGGGATCGGACTGGCGCTCCCGGCCCTCACGATCAAGGGCCTCTTCAAGAAGATGGGGGCGGTCAGATATATCACCGGCCTCACTCTCGTGCTCATGATGTATGGAGTGGTTGTGAAGATAATTCTCAGGCTGGTTTTCGATATCAGATATATATTGACGACACCATGGTTCAACATTTAAGCGAAATACAAGGGAAAACGACGTCACACAGAATGCCTTGCGGCCCGGGGCATCGGAAGAGGCGAAGGCTATGTCCGAGTTCCCGTTCTTCCGACGACAGCGAATTCTCCGGCGCCCAATAGATAAAAATGAGCCTGATAAGAGCAAAAACAGGTCAGCGAGTACTTTTCGCAGCGAGCGCACTGATTTTCGCCGCATTGAGCCTGTGCGTTTTCAAAAGAGAGACGCAGAAGGAATGGATCGACTATCAGCGCGAATTTAGCGCCATGTATGAGGAAAAGGTACTCGAAAAATTAAATGACCCGGCCACGAGCGCAGACCCGCTCGCCAAGAAGAAGTGGCTGAAGCAGCTTCGGGAAACTCGGTCCGAGCGCCCGCGTCTGCGCCGGATATACCTGCCCGATGCGCACATCCGCGACCTTTGCACGACTTGCCACATGGGCATCGACAACCCGCTCTTCGCCGACGCATCCGAGCCCTTCCGCGCGCATCCGGGCAAAATGCTCGAGTTGCATCCGGCCGAAAAATTCGGCTGCACGATCTGCCACGGAGGCCAGGGAACCGGCGCTACGACGCACGCGGCCCACGGGCTGGAGGAGAGCTGGTTCAACCCGCTCATCCCAAAAAAGTATCTGGAAGCCACGTGCATCGGATGCCACGAGACTTCCTTCGGACTCGAAGGCGCGGATGAGGTGGAGGCGGGAAGGGCGGCATTCGCCAAACACGGCTGCTACGGCTGCCACGATACGCGCGGCTTTGAGAATCCGCCAAGGTTCGGCCCGACATTCGAAGGCCTGAAAGATAAGCTCTCGGGCGAGCGATGGATGTTGAGCTGGCTCCGCGAGCCCGAAAAGATGCGCCCCAAGACTATCATGCCGACCTTCGAACTTGCCGAGGAGGAGATCAGGGACATCACGGCGTTTGTGCTCTCGCTGGACCCGGGCAATGAGTATCCGAAGGCGGACCTTTCTGGCGCTTTGCCGGAGGAGGGCGAAAGGCTGTTCACCGACCTCGGCTGCCAGGCATGCCATTCGCCGAAAAGTGAAGAGGATTCCCTGACGCGCAGGGTACCGAACCTCTCGGAAGCAGGCACGAAGCTGAGCGCCGACTGGATATTTGAATATCTCAAAGAGCCGAGGGCGTACAACCCCGAAACGAGGATGCCCAGGCTCAGCATCACCGAGGCCGACCGGAAAAACCTTGCGGTCTACCTGATGACGCTCAAAGGCAACAGCGACATCGTTGCCTCCGAGACATTGAACACCGACGGAGCGTCGATCGAAAACGGGGGGAAACTGACGCAGCTTCAAGGATGCTACGGCTGCCACCGCGTGCAGGCGTTCGAGAAAGCGCCCAACCCCGGCGTCGGAGTGGCGGAGGTCGCGCACAAAGCGCTGGACGAACTGCCGTTCGGCTATTCAACGGTCGAGCAAACAAAGTGGGACTGGGTTCGCAATAAAATCGAAGACCCGAAGATATACAAAACCGAGGATATGCCGCTGAAAATGCCGAAGTCCCGCTTTGACGAGGGGGAACTGGACAGCCTGACCACTTTCTACCTCCACAACGATCGGCTCGAGCTTCCGGAATCATATATGTTGCCGGCGACCGAGTCCCAGCGTGACGCCCGGGCCGGCGAATGGATAATCACCGAAAACAACTGCCTCGGCTGCCACATGTTCGAAGAAGAAGTAAAGCCGCGCATAGACCGGTTCATAGGGCTGAAAACGTATGTCCCGCCGCGCCTCGTCGGCGAAGGCGAGAAAGTGCAGCCGCAGTGGGCGTTCCAATACCTCGACAAACCCACGCAAATGCGGCCCTGGCTCAAAATGATGATGCCGAATTTCTCGTTTACATACAGGGAAGTTGAAAACCTGATCGACTACTTCTCCGCCATTGCCGATTCTCCGGAAAACGCGCTAACCCCATATGTGCGCCTGCCGCGTAGAGAGGACATGCCGCAGATCGAAGTCGAAATGGGAGAGTACCGCGTCCTCAGCGACAAATGCATGCAGTGCCATCCCATCTCGCTCGACGAGGAGTTGCCCGAGGACGTCACGCTGGAGGACCTCTCAATCAATCTCATGCTGTCCAAGACGAGGCTGCGCCCCGAATGGATAAGGAATTTCCTCCGCGACCCCGACAAATACGCCGGCGCGGGCACAAAGATGCCGTACGTGTTCTACTCGCCCGACGGCGCGCCCAGAGTATCGGACGCGATGATGTGGATAGACTACATTACGAATTACCTCATGATCATGGAAGATATCCCTCAACCTCTGCCCGAAGAGGAAGAGGAAGCCGAGGAAGAATTCAACTGGGATGACTATTAAAAGGGTGCATAGAAAACGCCACACCAAAAGTCCGCGACAGGAGTATGAATATATTCCGAGCGGAATGAATGGGGGATCACAATGAGAGCTTTAAGTTTGGGCAAGCTGCTGGGCTTGGCGGTAGCGGCCGCGACTATCCTCGGCCTGACGCCGGCTCCGGCGGCGGCGACGATGGTGAAGAAAAACATCTCCAAGGACACCGTCTGGAAGGCGAAAAAAAGCCCCTACGTGGTGAAAGAAAACATCATGTTGGAGGAAGGCGTCACGCTCAGGATCGAGCACGGCGTCAGGGTCGAGATCGCGCCAGACAAGAAGATCCAGATCCGAGGAAAACTTCTGGCCGTCGGAACGCCTGAAAAGCCCATTGTTTTCACGGCCCATGCCGACAAGCCATGGGAAACAATATACTTCACCGACTTCAGCGACGACGCAGTCGTCGCAGATGACGGCCGCTACCTCGACGGATGCATTATGGAACACTGCGTAGTCGAAAAAGGACGCGGCATATACGTCAGGTTCGGCGCCCCCCTCATCACCGAATGCAAGATTCGCAACAACCTCTCCAGCGGCATCCGCGTGGAATTCGGCGCGCCGCGAATCGTACGGAACCATATTTCCGGCAACTCCACCCAGTCCGAATCGGCATCCGGCAATGGAGGCGGCATAATCGCATACACCGACAAGTCCATTCTCATTGCCGACAACATAGTCAGCAACAACATATCCGATGGCGGCCGCGACGGCGGAGGCGGAATACATGCGTACGCCGTCGACGGGGCCCGCATCGTCGTGACAAACAACATAGTGTTCGGCAACACAAGCTCCCGCTTCGGCGGCGGCATATACTCCTACGGCTCGATCCTGACCGATAACACCGTCATCGGCAACGAGGCAGCCGAGCGCGGCGGCGGCATCTACGCCGTCGAATCGCAGCTTACCGGAAATCTCGTCCAATCCAACAGCGCCGAACACGGCGGCGGCATCTACGCGGAGAGCGGCAAAGTCGCATCCAACAGCATCATCCGCAACACGGCCCGAAGGCCCGAAGGCGGAGGCATCTATTACTTCGGCTCCGACAGCATTCTCAGCAACTGCCTCGTTTCCAACACCGCGGCCGAGGACGGCGGATGCGGCGGCGTATATGTCTCTGGAAACCCCGATATCAGGACCAACAATTTCTTCAACAACTCCGGATACGCGCTGCGCGTCGCCAACATCGCCGACGCGCCCGAGGTTTTGGCGACGGGCAACTTCTGGGGCGCAGACTCAAAACAGGCGGTTTTGGCCCTCACGTTCGATTGGCTGGACGACGAGGCAACCGGGCTTGCCGACTACATGCCATACCTTGAAAAAATGTCGCCCAACGCTCCATCGCCGCCACCCTTCAATCTCAGGGCGGTAGCGGGAAAAAGCGGAATAAAACTCTCATGGGACGTGCCTGAAGGCGCAGCCCCCGTGGGACATATGGTCTATATCGGAACCCACCGAGGCTATCCATACGACCGGGTAGTGAGGTCTGGCCCGGGAAACACCTGTTTGATTGAAGGACTCAAATCCGGCGGGGAATACTGGGTGTCCGTCTCAGCCTATCGCAATACGGACGGCGGCGAGGCGGAAACAGGTCTTTCCGAGGAATTGCGCGTTGTGTTCACCGGCTCCGACGAATCCATGGGCGCGCCGCGAAATCTCTCGCCAGGCAATAGCGAGGCGGGCGTGGCGAAAAACGTGGCGCTCAGGGTGAGCGAACCCGATGCAGGCGCCCGCGCGGCAGCCTCCCGCTGGCAGGTCTCAACGTCGCCGAACGATTTCTACGCGCTCGTAGCCGAGAAGATCATATCCGGCGATAAGCTTTCGACGCTCGACATCGCGGCGGGGAGCCTGGTTGGCGGACAAAAATACTACTGGCGGGTAGCCTACCAAACGGCCGCGGGCGGCTGGTCGGATTGGAGCAAGCCGACATCTTTCACCACCGCCGCCGACAGCCCTTCAATCCTCTCGGGTCCGATATCGGTCGCGAAGAAACTTGAGAAGAAACTCAGCCCTTACTCGATGACTGGAAATTCGCTTATAATGCCGGGCGGCGTGTTACAGATCGAGCCGGGGGTCGAAATCCGCGTCGCGCCGGGCAAGAACCTCATGGTCAGGGGCAAACTGGTCGCAAAAGGAACAGAGGCCGAGCCGATTACGTTCACGAAGGAATCGTCAGAGAATTGGGGCCGGATAATTTTCTCAAAAGAGAGCGTGGATCTCGCCCGGGACGAAAACGGGACATATAAAGACGGCTGCATACTGGAAAAATGTATCATCGAGCACGGCAAAGGAGTGCTCGTGAAGTCGGCGTCGCCCCTTATTGCGGACTGCGTCGTCGCGCGCAACAACGGCAGTGGTATCACCGTGCGCCAGGGCGGGCCTGTCATAATCGGAAACGACATCCACCACAACCTCGCTCACACAAACGGAGGCGGAGTCTACGCATATACGAACGACATCATCTATGTCACCTCCAACAGGATTCACGATAACCGGGCCGACGGCGACGGAGGCGGAGTCTACGCCTATGGTTATATGAATACTTCCACGATTCGCATAGAGGACAACGATATCTTTGCCAACGAAGCCACGGGCGACGGCGGCGGCGCATACCTCTCCCGGTCTTCGGCTGTCGGCAACCGGATCGAATCGAACGGCGCCGACGGCGGCGGTGGCGGAATTTACGCCACATTCGGCCTCGTCGACTCCAACAATGTCCGCGAAAACAAGGCCGACAAAGGCGGCGGCATTTTCGCCGAACGCAACAGCAGCCTCACAGGCAATTATGTAACCTCCAACAAGGCGACGTCCAGGTTCGGCGGCGGCGTATACATCAACTTCTGGGGCACATCAATCGAAAATGAGGCCTTTACCGGGAACACCGTTACCGGGAATCTGACGCCCACAGGCGAGGGCAATGGCGGCGTGTTCATCGTGGGATATCTATTCTTCGAGCAGAACAACATTCACGGAAACGTCGGCAGCCAGCTCTACAACGGAAACGAGCCCGAGTCTTACGCGCTCTCGGCGTCCCAATGTTACTGGGGGACCTCCGACAAAAACGCAATCTCAAAGCTGATAGTGGATGGGCACGACGATCCACGGCTCGGCAAGGTGATGTTCGAGCCGTTCTC
>CBFDAY010000097.1:0-8680 GCA_965602895.1 uncultured bacterium | reverse complement strand
CGAGTTGAAAATGTATGGCGAGTCGGCCGTTCCAATTATCCAAAAGGCGCTTAAGGACAGCGACACCAACGTCAAGCTCGCCGGCATTGAAGCGCTGGCGACGATCAAAGGCAAGCGCGCGGCGGACGCCCTGGCGGAATTGCTTTCGGATCCGGACCGAAACATTCGGGTGAAAGCGATACTTGCGATGTCGGTCACCGGAAGGTCCGCCATGCCCCACCTGCTCAAGGCGCTCGAGACGGAGCCGTTCCCTCACGCAAGGATGTTTGCCGCGAATGCGGTAACGCGCCTGGCCCAGCCGGGCGACGCGGCGGAGATCATGAGGCTTTTCGAGAGACAGAATTCCGCCACACAGATGCATCTCATACTCGCGCTCGTCAGGGTAGGCGACGACGAAGCCTATGAGGGTCTCGGCCAATTGGCCAAGTCGCCCAAGTCGCTGGTGAGGTACTACGTCGTCAGCACAATCGCCGAGGCGCCCGATAGAAGAGCCCTGCCCTTTTTGCTCGAAGCGATGAAAGACGAGGTCCCCAAGGTCAGGATGTGGGCGATGTTCGGCCTCGAGAATCTTAACCTTCCTCAAAGCTATCCGGTCGTCCTGGCGGCCCTGAATGATGATTTATGGTATGTCCGCAAAGAAGCGGCCTACACCCTTGGGAACCTGGGCAACACCGAAGCGGTGCCGCACCTTATTCCATACTTGAAGGACCCCAATCCCCTCGTCAGGGGCGCCGCCGCCGAATCCCTTGGCAAGCTTGGCACGCCAGAGCTTGTGCCAGCCCTTAAGCCCCTCCTGGCCGAAAGGACACCGCCGGTGCAGATAAAGACCGCGGAGGCTCTCGCGCGCCTGAATGACTACAGCGGAATGGAGAACCTGCTAGCGATGCTGGATTCGCGCGAAGCCCTCTTCCGACACGCGGCGCGAAAAGCGCTCAAGGGGCTGAGCAACGAGGATTTCGGCGAAGACCGCGATAAGTGGACAGGCTGGTGGGAAGAGGCCAGAGAATCAATGGAGAAAAGCCCGGCGGACAAAGAAGACGGTTGAACCCGGCCAATCCGCATCGGCCCCTGCTTTTTTCAAGGCATACCCTTCGATTGTACATAAATTGCGCAGGCAGGCTTTTTCCCTATCGTACCGAACCGCCCGGAGGCATGCCCGTGCGCCTCACGGCCGATCCGTTCTCCGGCATGGGGGCGAAGGTCCCGGGAAACATTTTGACTTTTCGCGCCGATTCTTTATAAACTGGATATATACGCCCGAACCGATGACGCGATTTGGTTAAGGGGGACATCGACATGCGATTCTTCAAGACGAAAGAAGATATCGGCCGAATCTATCAGGGTTTCAGTTCTTCGGAGATGAAGCAGATCAGCAAGGCCGGCATCCAGCAGTGGTTTGCAAAGGGCTCTCCGATATTCCGCAAGGGACAAGCTGGCAAAGAGATGTTCATAATTGTGGACGGGGCCGTGCACATCGTTGATGATACAGTGAGTCCGCCCAAGCGGATCGCCCTGTTGCGCCAGGGCGAGCTTTTCGGCGAGCTTTCGTTGGGCACGAAGTCGACGCGGCGCTCGAGCCAGGTGCAGTCACTGAAGCGTTCCGCCTCCGCCATCGCGGCAAAAGACACCACGCTGTTCGTCGTGCAGGAGGGCGCCTTCAATGACCTCTTGTACAACCATCCCGAAATCGCCTCGAAGCTTATGATGAACTTGTTCTATGTGACGGGCGAGCGTCTGCGCGAGTCGATCGAGAACAAACTGATAGACGAAAACATACCCGTGCCCAAGCTCCTCAGGGGATTCAAGGATCCCGAGAAGCGCCGATTGCTCAAATACAGCAAGATCATCGGCGTCGGCAAGGGGCGGCCGCTTTTCATCGAGGGCCAGGAAGGCCGGGAAATGTACTATATTCTGTCAGGCACGATCGAGATCGTGAAGAAGACGGGCGGCAAGCCCCGGCGCCTGGCCGTGATGGGCGAGGGCGACATCTTCGGCGAGCTGGGCCTGATAACCAAGAAGAGCAGGATGGCCTCCGCGGTGGCGCTTTCCGATTCGGAACTCCTTGCGATGAGCGAGGAGGGGCTGGCAAAGCTGCGCAAAAAAAATCCCGAGGTCGCGACCAAGCTTTTTCACAACCTGTTTCAAATCACCACCGCGCGACTGCGCTCGCTGATCGCGCCCGTTATCGGGGCTTGAGGCGGTCCCCGCCAGTGGCCCTAAAGCCTAAACGGGCCTCCGGCTATGAAGAGTTGTACTCCTTGCGCATGCGCGATATGAAGAGAACGGAAACCGCCGAGAATCCCATGCAGAACGCAAAAAGACGCCCATAGCCGCCCGTCGCGTCGACGATGTACCCTCCGAGAACGGGCCCTATCGCGTTTCCCATCATAAATGGAATGTTGAGCCAGCCGAATATCGTTCCCAGGTGCGCGACGCCGAAGCACTCACCGAGCGCAAGCGGCCAAAGCGCGCTGCGGCCGCCGCCGGTCATCCCGAAGATGATGACGAAGAGATATAGAAACCACAGCGAGGGAAGGCGAAACAGGAAAACCATCGCGATTGCGGGCACGCCGTAGCAAAATAGCATCATCCATTTTATCTTGATCTTGTCGGCGGCCGTGCCGAAGAGCAGAATGCCGAATGTATTGAGCGCCAAAAATGCGCTGTAGGCCACCGTGGCGGACCGCTGTGAGATGCCCGAGTATGTCGTGAACGCCACCATGTTGACGACAACGCTTGTGAAAACGATGCCGATCAGGAAGTCACCGAAGCCCAGGGTCCAGAAGCTGCGCGTGCGCACAGCTTCGGCGACGCCCAGGCCGCCGAGGTCGAGTGTTCTTTCTCCCGGCAAGGATTCAGCCGACGCGCCCGCTTGAGCCTGCTCCTCATCGCCGGGCGCGACTCCGCTTTTCTCCCGTTTGCCGGGGATCCAAAGGCCAATGGGAACCAGCAGCGCCAGCAGGAAAAAGGCGAAGATAAAATAGCCGGTTCTCCAGTCGTATCGCTCCAGAAAAGCATTGGCCAGGAGCGGGATGACGATCCCGCCGAATCCCATTCCCAGCAGCGCTATGCCAATGGCCGCGCCGCGCTTTTTGTCGAACCGCCGCGATATCGCCGTCGAGACGGGGATGTGCGTGTTGGCCACGCTCGCAAAGGATGACAGTATGAACAGCAGGTACATGTGCCACAGGGCGGTCATGCTGGCGATCAGGACGGTCGCGACGATCTGACATATGGTGCCGATCATCATCACCCTGCGCGGGCCGTACTTGTCGATCCACGCGCCCACAATCGGGGAAAATGCTGCGCCCGCGAGCGCCCACACGGTGATCGCGAAAGTGAGCTGGGTCATGCTCCACCCCAGCTCGGCCCGGATGGTGGTCAGGTAGACCGGGAACACGTACCAGCCGATGCCGGCCGCCACCGTGAGGCACAGGAATCCCGCAGCCACTACATGCCAGTCTTCAGACGCGTTCTGTTTTCTCATTTGGCGGATTCCGGAACAAGGTTAGAAAGGATGGAGTTTCTGCTCCCGTGATCGCTTGCACCGCTTTTTTTCCAAGCAGAAGCCGGCGGAAATACATGGGAAAAAAGGAAGGGCGCAAAGAAGAAGCGCTTGGTCGTACGGAGAATTCGATAAGCTCCCTTTCGCTCACGTGAGTTTAAGCACGTCTTGCATTGTGTATAAGCCAGCGGGCTGACGGACTATGAACTGGGCCGCTATAAGGGCCCCCCGGGCAAAGTTGTCGCGGCTGTGCGCGCGATGCGTGAGTTCGATCCGCTCGCCCTGACCCGCGAAGAGTATGGTGTGGTCACCGGCGATGTCGCCCCCGCGGATCGCGTGTATGCCTATCTCGTCCCGGGGCCTCGCCCCTATGATTCCGTGTCTGCCGAAAACGGCGTCTTTATTGAACGTCCGCTGCGTGGCCTCGGCCATCGCCTGTCCCAGCATGAGCGCCGTGCCGCTGGGAGAGTCCTGTTTCTGATTGTGATGCGCCTCGATTATCTCTATGTCGAAATCGTCGCCCAGAATCTTGGCGAGCCGCCTCGAGACCGCCAGCAGGACATTGATGCCTATGCTCATATTGGCCGCCGTCAGGACCGGCATGTGCCGGCTCAATCGTTTGATCTCGTCGGTTTGTTCATCGGTGAGCCCGGTCGTTCCTATGACGAGCGGCTTTCGCTCGGCGTGCGCATCGCGAACGCAGTCCAGCGTTGCCTCGGGGGTGGCGAACGCGATAATGCATTCAAAGTCGTTGATGGCCTTATGCAGGCTTCCGACGAGCGGCACGTCGAGATCGGGGATATTAAAGAGCGCGCCGAGGGGCTGCCCGACACCGGGATGCCCCGGGTACTCGATCCCGCCCGTAATCTCGAAGTCCTCGTCTTCGAACGCCAGCTCGATTATGCGGCGGCCCATTCGGCCGCTCGCGCCGAACACTCCTATCTTAAGCGCCACTTTTGTGCCTCCGCTTTCTCAGGTTTCCAGCAGACCGAGGTCCTCGAGCACCGCCTTTAGCCTGGGCTCATTCTCGGCCGAAAGCGGCGTCAGCGGCGGCCTGAGCTCGTTCTCGATCAGGCCCATCATGCTGAGCGCGCGCTTCACGGGAATCGGGTTTGTCTCGCAGAACAGCGCCTTGAACAAGGGCAGCAACTGGTAGTGTATGCGCTGCGCCTCTTCCATGTTGAAGTCGTTGAAGTCGTCTATGAGCGCCTTTACCTCGGCGGGCGCCACGTTGGCCGCGACGCTGACCACCCCTTTCGCGCCGACGGCCAGCATCGGCAGGGTGAGTGAGTCGTCGCCCGAGAGCACATTAATGTCGCAGAGATTGAGTATCGCGCTCACCTGGTCGACGCTGCCGCTCGCCTCCTTGACGGCGACGACGTTCTCGACCTCCGAGAGCTTGGCGACCGTCTCGGGCAGCATGTTCACGCCCGTGCGGCTCGGGACGTTGTAAAGCATTAGAGGCAACCCTACCGCGGCGGCCGCCTTGTAATGTTGAATGAGCCCCTGCTGTGTGGGCTTGTTGTAGTACGGAGTGATCATGAGCGCGCCGTCGGCTCCGGCATCCTTTGCGCGCCGGGTGAGGGTCAGCGCCTCATCGGTGCTGTTCGAGCCGGTGCCGGCGATGACCTTCGCCTTTCCGGCGGCCGCCTCGATCACGATTCCTATTACCGTGATCTGCTCGTCGTGCGTGAGCGTCGCCGCCTCGCCCGTGCAGCCGCAGGGGCAGATGGCGTCGGTGCCTTTGCTCAGATGAAGCTCGACGAGTTCGGGTATCCTCGCCTCGTCCACTTGGCCGTTTTTAAAGGGTGTCGCCAGCGCCACCATAGAACCCTTGAACATTTTCGGCTCCTCCGGATGTGTTCAGTGCCAGTCCAAATTCAATTTTGTCAAAAAGACTCGGCTTGTTTGGCCCTGTTCTCGAAGCGGACCTGATCGCCGAAGAAATTCAGATCGACAACCCCCGTCGGTCCGTTTCGTTGTTTGGCTATTATCGCCTCGGCCTTGTTCAGGAGATTTTCCGGGATATCCTTGTTCGGATTCTGCAGGCGATAATAATACTCCTCGCGAAAGAGCATGAGCACCACGTCGGCGTCCTGCTCGATTGCGCCCGACTCCCTGAGGTCCGCAAGCTGGGGCCGGTTTTCCTCGCGTTTTTCAACTGCGCGGCTAAGCTGCGACAGCGCGATCACGGGCACCTCCAGCTCGCGCGCCAGCGACTTGAGGTGGCGCGAGATGCTCGCTATTTCCTGTTGCCGGTTATCGGCGCGCGATGTGCGCTCTTCCATGAGCTGCAAGTAGTCTACCACTATCAGGTCGAGCTTGTCCCTCGCCTTCAGCATGCGGGCCTTCGCCCGTATCTCCATCGCCGAGAGATTGGGCGAATCGTCGATGTATATCCTTGCCTGCGCCAGATTGTTGGCCGCGTCGGTGAGGTAGGGATAGAGATCGGAGTCGAAATAGCCCGTTTGCAAATCTTTCAGGCCGAGCTTGTTGGTGCGCGTCTCCGAACACAGCATTCGCAGCACGAGCTGTTGTCTGCCCATTTCGAGGCTGAATATGGCGACCGTCTTCCCTTCGCGCACACCGACGTGCTGGGCGACGTTCATCGCGAAACTCGTTTTTCCCATCGAAGGGCGCCCCGCCACTATGATGAGGTCGGAGGCTTGAAGCCCGCGGAGCATTGTGTCAAGATCAACAAAACCGGTCGGCAGACCGGTAACCGCCCTCGGGTTCTTGTGGAGGTCGTCGACCCAGTCGAATACCGGGTGCACCAGCTCTTCGACCGATACGATCGAGGTGGTTATGCGTCTTTCGACTATGTCGAAGATGCGTTTTTCCGCCTTGTCGAGCACCTCCTCGACCTCGGGACCTTCGCTGTAGGCGTCGGTCATTATCTCGGTCGCGGCGGTCAGGAGTTCCCTCAGCCAAGCCTTCTCTTTTACGATCCGCGAGTAGTAATCGACGTGCGCGACCGTCGGCACCATGTCGAGCAGTTGGGAGAGATAGGTCGCTCCCCCGACCGTTTCCAGGTCGCCGCCCTTGCGGAGGCTCTCGGAAACGCTGATGAGATCAATGGGCGAACTCGCGTTGTAGAGGTCCAATATTGCCCGGAATATCCGGCGGTGGCCCTCATCGTAGAAATGGTGATCGCGCACCTTCTCGATCGTCTGACCGATGGCGCGCTCGTCGAAGAGCATCGCACCCAGCACGCTCTGCTCGGCATCGCGACTGTGGGGCGGAACCTTTGCCCGGAGCGATGTCTCTTTCGTGGCCACGTGAAGGTCCTTGAGGGAAATCGTTTGGTATTATTCACCGCGCGATGTCGCGGCGGCTGTCCCAAATAGTATGCGTTGAATTGCGGGAACCGGCGGAATCTCGCAAAGCCGCGCAAGCGGCCGTCGGGCTCAAGCCTTGACGACCCAGACTTTGAGCTTGGTCTCCACCTCGGGGCTGAGCTTGACGGAAACGGTGAACACGCCGAGCGACTTTATAGGTTCCTCTATATGGATAGTTTTCTTGTCGAGCTCGATGCCCTCTTTGCCGAGGGCTTCCACGATGTCAATGGCGGTGACCGATCCGAAGATCCTGTCTTCCTCTCCAACCCGAACCGATATCGTGCATGAGGCTTTGCCGATCTTATCGGCCACTTGTGTGAACTGCCTGAGCTTCTTTTCCTTCCTGTCGTGGAGGACTTTTCTTTCGTGCTCAAGCTGTTTCATGTGGCTCGCGTCGGCCCTGACGGCGAGATCGCGGGGTATAAGAAAATTGCGGGCATAGCCGTCCTTTACATCCACTATGTCGCCGGCTTTGCCCAGCTTCTTGTCGTCTTCCCTGAGTATGACCTTCATCGGTTTTCCTTTCCGAGAGTTGCGGTCCGAGGATTTCGGCCGAGAATTGGAGACGCCCGCCCGATGCCGCCCGCTCCGTCCGACGGAGGAATTTTGCGCTGCGGACGCTGGAAAATCAGTCGGCGGTAAAGGGCATTAACGCCACGATGCGCGCGCGCTTGACGGCCCTGCCGAGGGCCCGCTGATGCTTCGCGCAGTTGCCCGAGATCCTGCGGGGGATGATTTTTCCTCGCTCGGTGGTGTAGTGCTTCAGCTTGTGGACGTCTTTGTAATTGATATCGGCCACGTCGACTTTGTCCGCGCAGAAGCGACAGATTTTTCTTCGTTTGTGGATTTTCTTTACTCTAGCCATTTATCCTATACCTTTACTCCAGTCGTAAAATGCTCGGTTTTCCTAAAACGGTATGTCGTCGGGCTCTTCTGCGGCCGGCGGAGGCTCGGCGTCGGCCCCGCGGGACGGCGCGGCTTCCCGGTCGCCGGCCCATTCGAGGAATTGCACCCGATCGGACTGCACTTCTATGGTTGTCCTCTTCTGGCCGTCCTGTGTCTCCCAGTTTCTGCTTTGCAGGCGGCCCTCGATGAAAACCGGCGATCCCTTGCGCAAGTATTCCGCGCAGGTCTCGGCCATCCTGCGCCAGACGGTGACGTTTATATAGCAGACTTCCTCGCGCTTTTCGCCGTCCTTGGGGCGGAAGGTCGTATTGACCGCCATTCGCAGGGTGGTCACCGCGATGCCGGAGGGCGTGAAGCGCAGCTCGGGATCCTGGGTGAGCCTTCCGGAGAGGAACACTTTGTTGACCTCGATCATGCTGAGCTGTGCCATCGCCTCGACTCCCCCTTAGCCCGCCGCACTTTTCTTCTGGTCCAGTCTTATGGTCTGATGCCGTATCACCGCTTCGCTGAGGGTGAAGTGCCTGGCCAGCAGCCCGACGACTTCGCCCGGCGCCTCGATGTCCATCTTAATGTAGATTCCCTCGCGCAGCTTCTGTATCTCGTAGGCGAGCCTTTTGCTTCCCCAGTTCTCGAGCGCCTGGACGATACCGCCGTTGCGCGTCACCTGTTCCTGCGCCTTCTCGGTCGCATGGGCGATGACTTCTTCGGACGCATCGGGTCGAATTACGAATATGACTTCGTACTTGTTCAATATTTCACCTCCAGAGACAGCCCGTCCCCGGGCTGCAAGTCGGCATGTATTGTACCACACGCCATGTCAACTCGCAAGGACATTCCAAAAAGTATGTCGCGCAGGTTGTCCCCGCGACGTCTCTCGCGGCGCGAAAGCCACTGACCCGCGCCCGCTCGCCGGTCCGGACAACAGAGACAG
>CBFDAY010000096.1:0-8735 GCA_965602895.1 uncultured bacterium | reverse complement strand
TATAGAGCGCCAAAAGGCAAATCGGGCCGCGCTGAGCTTTTGGAACTGGAAGCCGGCGCTGGCGACAGTCGCGACCGCGACGCTGGCCGTCGTCATCGTCATAAAATATATTCCAGACACCGCCATGAGACCGAGTGTGACAAGCGTGCCGGCCGCGCCGGCGGCGAAAATGCTTGCGAAACAGCCTGCGCTCGAATCCTACGACGAGCGCAAGGAGATCGCAGCCGTTTTCACGACCGGAGCCGAAGGCGAGGTCTCCGCCGAATACCGCGGCACGGACGATGGTTTTGACGCAAGCGGGCGCTACGGCGGAGAACTCGACATGCTCGGCGACACCATCGTGTCGAACGGTGCCATGAAGTCCGGGCCTGAGCTGCGCGCACGCAGCATGTCGGGCGGGAAGGCGGAACTGGAATCACCCCGCGATACCGCTGCGCTCATGTCGGCGCCGGAGCCGTCGTCCGAACGGGAGTCACGGCAACTCTCTTACAAAAGGGCTCAATCAATGATCCGCCTCGATTCGAAAGACTACTCTGAGGTAGCGCATGCCGACGCGGAAACGGCGACAGGTCTTGCCTGGGACCATATGGCGCCGGCGCCGCCCGAGACGCCCGCCGCCGCGAAACCTCGGTCGTTAGCCTCTGAAATGGTCGCCCAAGAAAAGGAAAAGACCCTTGCCGTCGGCGGGGCCGGATACCTCGGCGAGCGAAAGTCCGACCTTGACGGTGCACAGGAGGAGTCCGCAAGGGCTAACGCCTATTTCAACCACCGCGAACTCAACGAAGCCGTGAAGAGCCGTGAAATGTCTATTAGTTCCAAGCCCGAGGAACAGCGTACGCCAGTAGCAATGTACATACTCGGTGAGACCTATCGCGATGCCGATCGATATGAGGAAGCCGTAACTGTATACGAACTCATTCCAAAGAAGTATCCCGACTTTGGCAATATGGCCGATGTGTATATCGCGCTGGGGGAATGCTATATCGAGATGGGAAAACTTGAGGATGCGCTCCGCTGCTTCGAGATAGTGCGCGACAAATTCCCGAAAAACAGCGAGCTGGCACGCGAGAAGATAGATTCTATCACCGAGCTACAAAAAGCATCGGAAAAAGCAAACGAAGCGCAGGCGGATACCCCCGAATAGGTCGGGAGCGCCTCTCCCCCTGCCTGCCTATGAAAACCAATAATCATTATTCCTCTTTCGAGAACCTGTTCTACTCCCCCTCCAGAAAACCCGCTTGTGCGTAAGCGGGATCGGGATAGGTGTAAAAGCCCCGGCCGGTCTTGACGCCGAGCCGACCTTCATCCATATATGTCTGAAGGAATTCGCGGATCTCTTCCCAGTGGCCGGGCTGGCCCTTTGCCTTCATCGCCTCGCCGACGTCAACGGCGACGTCGAGCCCCACGATGTCGATCATGCCAAATGGGCCCACGCGCATCTCGTGCACCTTCATCCAGGAACGGTCGATGTCCTCGATACTACCGAAGCCTCCCGCCGCAAGCCACATCGCGGCCTCGAGCCATACGATGAATATGTAATTGTGCAGAAAGCCCGGATGCTCCTTCTTCATAACGATGGGAAGCTCGCCGACGCTGCGCGCGAATTGTTTCAGCAGTTCGACTGTCTCATCCGAGGTCTGCGTGCCGCGCATGATGTCGATCACGCTCTTATAGCCGTGAAAATGGAGCGCGGCGAACCGGCTTTTCCGCTTTACGGCAGTCTCAATCTCGCTGGTCAGGAGCGACGAGGTGTTGGAGACGAAGATTGTATGCTCCGGACACAGCTTTTCGAACTGCGCGAATACTTCATGCTTTAAGTTGAGCCGCTCGGGAACGGCCTCAATGAGAAGATCTGCCTCCGTGGCGGCCTCGGCAGGATCGGATGAAATTCTTATTCGGCTCAGCGAGACCTCAACCGCCTCGCGCGTTGTCTTTCCCTGCTCGGTCCACATGTGACCCATGAACTGCTGGCGGAACTCGAGCCCCTGCAGCGCCTCTTCGGAAACATCGTAGACAACCACATCGTAGCCGTGGAGCGCGCACCCGAGCGAGATGCGCGAGCCCATGGTCCCCGAGCCCAACACCAACACTGTTTTTATGTCATCAACACTCATGGATGTCTCCCATTTTGTTTCTCCAAAAAGGCACGCCTCCGCGACGGCTTCGCAGCGTCGCGCCCGCCCGCCTATTCCATCGGGTACTGCTCGCTGATCAGCAGGTCCTGAGTAACGCGCGTTAATACGCCCGCCTGGTACTGCACGATGGGAAGCTTCCTCAACTTGTTAACGACACGGGAAGACATCGGGGCGTTTTCCCATGCAACTTCATGGAACTCGATTTCCCCCTGCCCCATCCAGGCCTCTTTGATTTCGGCCCTGGCGGGGAGTGCGGTGGCGTGGCACACTTCAGAACCTTTAAGATCACATGATGGCATATACTTCCATCCCATCCATATCTGGCCCTCGACCTGCGCAGTCATCGCCTTGATGCCGTCGTCGTCGAGCTTTGCCAGGCCGGAGACCTCGCCTTCGAGAAGCAGCGCGCCGTTTTCCGAGGCGCTGAAACCGCGCCTGCCGTCGCGCATCCACGCATCGGGGATATGCGCCATCAGCTTGGGCGCGCCGAGCACCTCGCGTCCGACAACGATCGGCATGAAATCGTTCTCCCACAGCACGAGCGCAAAGTTTCCCGAAGCCTTGTCCCGCTTACCCTCAAAGGTTGCGGACACGTTGACCGCGACGAGGTTGTAGCCGCCACCGGCCATAAAATCCACGCCGCGACACATCACGAAACTCACCGAGACTATCGGCGGGTCGGCCGCGCTGAAACCCGGCGGCAGCAGCGGAGAGACGGCGTCGCGCTCGGTTTCGTACAGGATCGTTATGGCGGTGTTGTCCTCGTAGTGAGCGACCTTGCCGTCCCATCCCTCGTCAGCCGATCCGAAATGGGCGGGCATAATATAGGGCTTTCCTTTTTCAAATTCAAAACCCATCTTTTCTCCCCCTTTGTTTGAGATGAAATGAGGCAGGCAATTGCCCGCCGCCACGCCCGCACAGGCGAGGCGAAAGCGCGGGAGCTAATTATAACAACCGAGGGACAGGCATGGCAAGCGGGAAACCGGAAGTGTCTTGAGGGATCAAAGCGTCATTATAAAGAGAGGGGCCTCTTTTATCCCGCAGGCTTCTTGAGTCCGATCGCCGAAAGCGTTCGGCCGGCGCCGGGACCGTGCTTGCGCGCGGAGTGATATTCGCCGGAGCTGCACGCCGAGCAGATCCGGCTCTCGATTATCCGCCCCGCGTCAAGGCCGCATTCCTCGAGCTGGCGGCGGTTGGCGAGCCAGAGATCGAGATGCCACTTCTGCTCGAATGTTTTTCGGAACAGAGGCGCGGCATAATGGAATCTTTCCCAGAATTCGCGGTGCACGTCTATTCCGACTTCATAGCAGCACGGGCCGATAGAAGGCCCTATCGAGGCCCACATGTCGGCGGGATTTGAGCCGAATTCCTCCCGCATTTTCTCCGCCGTGCTTTTCGCGATGGATTGCACCGTGCCGCGCCAGCCCGCATGCGCGATCCCGACCGCGGGGCGAACGGGATCGTAAAGAAACACGGGCACACAGTCCGCCGTGAAGACTCCGATCGGCACACCGGGCAAGTCGGTGATCAACGCATCGGTCGCGGGGATGGCGTCCTTATGCGCGCTCGCTCCCCTGCCCCGCTCCGCCTCGGTTACACGGCAGACATTATCGCCGTGCACCTGTTTTGCGGCGGTAAACGATTCGAGGTCGAGATTCGCCGCGCAATGACGGAGCGCATCAAAGACGGCCTTGCGATTGCGGGGGACACAATCGTCGCTGTGGCTCGCATTCGGGCCCTCGCCCAATTTCCTGCAGGAGAGGCCGCTTTCGCGCACGTGGCCGGTCGTGAAAACGGCGACTATATTATCGAACGGCGATCCGGAAGGGAAAGCGCGCCGAACGGAGGTTGTATCATTCTCCGACAATTTTGATGACGACTTCCTTCTCGCGCCGTCCGTCGAATTCGGCATAGTATATTGTCTGGTACACACCGAGATCGGGCCTGCCGCCCGTGATCGGGATAATTATATGATGGCCCGCGAGGTTGGCGCGAATATGTCCGTAGGCGTTCTTTTTATAGTCTGTCACATCGTGGGCATATTGGCGATTTTCGGGAGCGAGTTCGGATAGGATCGAGCTGAAATCGCCTGTGAGCGCGCGGTCGCTGTCGCTGATGTAAACGGCCGAACTCGTATGATGCGGGAACACCAGCGCGATGCCGTCACTTATGCCGCTTTTGCTCACGGCATCGACGACGCGCCCCGTGATATCAACAATCTCCTCGCGCTCTTTCGTGCAGAGCGTGATCTCTGTGCGATATGTAGTCATAGAAAGCGAGGTTTCGTTACAGGATAAACCGGCTCAGGTCCTGGTCCTTGAGGATTTCTTCCAGGCGCTCTTTGACGTAGTCGGCGTCGATGGTGATCTTACTGCCGGCGCGGGCGGGCGCGTCGAACGATATTTCTTCGATCACGCGCTCCATGATCGTATGCAGACGCCGCGCGCCGATGTTCTCGGTCTGCTCGTTGACGAGTTCGGCGCTTCGGGCGACCTCCTCGACCGCGTCGTCGGTGATGACCAGCTCGATGTCCTCCGTCTTGAGCAATCCGACATATTGCTTCACGAGCGAGTTCAGCGGCTCTTTCAGGATCCGCACGAAGTCTTCCGCCGTCAGGTTCGATAGCTCGACTCGAAGCGGGAAGCGCCCCTGCAGCTCGGGAATCAGGTCGGACGGTTTCGACATGTGGAACGCGCCCGCCGCGATGAAGAGGATGTGCCGCGTGTTCACCGGTCCGTACTTCGTTATGACGGTGCTGCCTTCCACCAGCGGCAGCAGGTCGCGCTGGACGCCCTCTCGCGAGACGTCCGGCCCGTGGCCCGTGTGGTCTCTGACCGCGACCTTGTCGATCTCATCGAGGAATATTATGCCGGTGTCCTGCGTCCTCTCGAGCGCAGTGGAGACGACGTCGTCCATGTCTATGAGGTTTTGGACCTCTTCCAGCGCGAGCAGCTTGCGCGCCTCTTTGATTTTCACTTTCTTTTTCTTGGTCTGCGACGGGAGCAGTTTGCCGAGCATTCCTTTCAGGCCGACGTCCATCTCTTCGAGGCCCGAGCCGGAGAAGATCTGCAGCGGCATCGAGGGCGACTCCTGCACCTCTATCTCGACGTATCGCTCGTCCATCTCGCCGTTGCGCAGTTTTTCCCGGAGCTTCTCGCGAGTGTTTGTCGGCGCCTTGACCGTATCCCCGGGACCGGTTCCGTAGAATGTCTCCGGCGCTTCGGTCCCGCCGTCAGGCCGGTATTGGGGCGGCAGGATGATGTCGAGCAATTTTTCTTCGGTCAACTCGTCGGCAACGGACTCGACCGCGGCCGTCCGCTCGGACTTGACTATGTTGACGGCGATCTCGGTCAGCTCGCGCACCATCGACTCGACGTCGCGTCCGACGTAACCGACCTCGGTGAACTTCGACGCTTCCACTTTGAGAAACGGCGCCTCGGCGAGCCTCGCGAGGCGGCGCGCTATCTCGGTCTTGCCGACACCGGTGGGCCCGATCATGATGATGTTCTTGGGGGCCACCTCATCGCGCAGATCATCCGGCAGATGCTGGCGTCGCCAGCGATTGCGCATGGCAATGGCGACCATCCGCTTGGCATCGCCCTGGCCGATGATGTACTTATCGAGCGCGGTCACTATCTCTTTCGGCGTAAGAGCATTCATACCCGATCCAGTTCCTTGATTTCGATCTCGATACCGGCTTCCCCGAGCATCTCCTGCGCGAGCTTGTCGGGATAACCGCCGAGGACAATAATGCGTTCGACGCCTGCGTTGATGAGCATCTTCGCGCAGAGCACGCAGGGCTGGTTGGTGCAATAAAGTACGGAGCCACTAAGGCCGATGCCGTGCTGCGCGGCCTGGAGCATGGCGTTTTGCTCGGCGTGGATGCCGCGGCAAAGCTCGTGTCTTTCACCCGACGGCACTCCCTCGCGCTCGCGGATGCAGCCCACCTCTTCGCAATGTTTAAGGCCGCTGGGAGCGCCATTGTAGCCGGTGGCAAGCACGCGCTTGTCCCTGACAAATACCGCGCCTACCTGCCGCCTCAGACACGTGGACCGGCTTTTGACAAGTTGGGCTATCTCCAGAAAATATTCATCCCATGAAGGTCGCGCCATAATATGGTTCCTCAATCTGTTTTCAGACGAGCGTCGCTCACACTTCGGTCGGCGGCGGAAACCTGTCGCAAAGGTTCCTAACTTTTTCCCTGACATTCGCCAGTAGCGCCTTGTCTGAGCGGGCGTTGAGCGCTTCATCGACCAGTTCGGCGATCGTGACCATTTCCTCTTCGCCCATGCCGCACGTTGTCACTGACGGAGTGCCGGGCCTGATGCCGCTGGTAACGTTGGGACCGTTTTTGTCGAATGGTATAGTGTTCATATTTACCGTGATGCCGGCCTGATCGAGGATATCGGCGGCCTCTTTTCCGGTCAGCCCCCTGTTTGTCACGTCAATGAGCATCAGGTGGGTATCGGTGCCGCCCGTGATCAGCCTTAATCCGCGCTCGGAGAACTCGCCGGCCAGGCGCGCGGCGTTGCGCACGATCCGGCGCTGGTAGTCGGTGAATTCCTCGGTCATCGCCTCCTTGAGGCAGACCGCCTTCGCCGCTATGACATGCATTAGCGGACCGCCCTGGATGCCGGGGAAAACCATCTTGTCGATCTTCTTCGCGTGCTCCTTCTTGCACAGGATCATGCCGCCCCTCGGACCGCGCAGTGTCTTGTGCGTGGTTACGGTCACGAAATCCGCGTGCGGGAAGGGACTGGGATGGACTCCGCCCGCGATAAGCCCGGCCGTGTGTGCGATGTCGGCCATCAGATACGCACCGACCTCGGCGGCGATCCGGGCGAATCCCTCGAATTCGATCGATCTCGGATATGAACTCGCGCCGACGATTATCAGCTTCGGCTTTCTCGCAAGCGCCAACTTTCGGACCTCAGCCAGATCAATAATCTCGGTCTTCGGGTCCACTCCATAATGGAACACGTTAAAAAAGCGCCCCGAGAAACTGGCGGGCGAGCCATGTGTCAGATGCCCGCCGTGCGAAAGCTCCATACCCATGACCGCGTCGCCGGGCTGCAAGACACTGAAAAATACGGCCATGTTCGCCTGCGAGCCCGAGTGCGGCTGCACGTTTGCGTGTTCCGCGCCGAACAGCTCCCTGGCGCGGTCGATGGCGAGCTGCTCGATGACGTCGACATATTCGCACCCGCGATAGTAACGGTGTCCCGGATATCCCTCGGCATACTTGTTGGTCATGATGCAGCCCTGCGCCTCCAGGACGGCGGGCGTGGTAAAGTTTTCCGACGGGATCAACTGCAGGCGGCTGCGCTGCCGTCCGTGTTCGGATTCGATGGCGCCTGCCACCTCGGGATCGACCTTGTGCAGAATATCCGAGATTTGATTTACCGAAGCCACGTCCTGTTTCCTTTCTTTTCGTCTTTACTCAAGACCGTCTATCTTACGGACCCGCCTGAGATGGCGTCCTCCGTCGAATGGCGTGTCCATCCATATGCGCAGTATGTCCTTCGCCGTGTCAGACTCGATAAGACGCGCCCCAAGCACGAGGACGTTGGCGTCATTGTGAGCCCTGGACATTTGCGCCATCTCGGCGTTCATACAAAGCGCGGCACGGATGCCTTTGTAGCGGTTGGCGCTATAACTCATCCCGAGGCCGGTGCCGCAAATGAGCACACCACGCTCGCATACGCCTTCGAGAACGGCCTCGCACAGCTTCCGCGCAAAATCGGGATAGTCACATGATTCTTCATTGTAGCAGCCGAAATCTTCGACGGTGTGCCCCGCGTCTTCGAGCAGACCCTTGATGTCTTCTTTGAGCCCGAATCCGGCATGATCGGATGCCATGGCGAGCTTCATCTTCATTCCTTTCGCCTTTCTCCCCTATTGATTCGATTTCTCAAGCGTCTCGGCCAACGCCGTCAGAATCTTCTCGGCCGCGACCGCTCCCTCCCTTAATATTACTACTTTTCCTTCCGAAACATCCACTATGGTGGAAGGCGATCCGCTCGGACTCGGGCCTCCGTCCACAACGGCGTCTATCTCGCCCCGGAAATAATCAATCGCGTTGTTCGCGCTACGCGCAGGCGGCATGCCCCCGGGATTGGCGCTGGTGGCAACCAGGAGCCCGTCGAGCCGCCTCGCCATGGAGCGGGCAATATCGTTTTCGGGAACCCTGAGGCAGATTGTCCGCCGCCGGTCCAACAGGTGACCCGGCAACCGGCCTGAACCGTCGAGCACGAGCGAGACCGGCCCGGGCCAAAACCTTTTCGCGATGGCCTCGCCGAAGCGCCCCGGATTGATATTCAATTTCTCCAGGCGGTCCGCGGCGTCGATGATGTAAGGAAAAGGTTTTGCGCCGTCTCTCCCCTTGAGAGTGGCTATCCTCCGCACCACGTCGGGATTGAGGGCATCGCCTCCGAGCCCATAAAGGGTATCGGTCGGATAGGCTACAATCCCACCCTCTCTGAGCAGCGAGACGATCTCACCGACCAGATCGGATTCAGGATTGTTGGGATCGAGCTCAAAAACTTTCATGTCATTCCTATATATTCAGGAATCATCTGTTCCAATATGCGTCGCGCCTTG
>CBFDAY010000095.1:0-8837 GCA_965602895.1 uncultured bacterium | reverse complement strand
TCATTCGTTTCCTTGATGATCCTGTCTTCCCGGGACAACGGTCCAGCCATACTTACATAGAGACATCCATCCTTGCCGCTCACCTTAACCGTAGGCATTCTGCCTACTAATACTGACTCTGCTTTGGCGGCAAGAGTCAAATCATCGAGAATTCTCCTGGATTCCGCAGAGGGTTGAAAGCAAGGACGCCTGGCGGCATCAAACAAGATATCGACGGCGTCATCAACCCTAAGCTTATCGATATGTATGATCATGTCGTACAGACTTGCATCTGCGGTGTCGATACCATAGAGCGAAAGGCTCCATCTTCGTCTCTCCTCATCGTCTTTCTTCAAAATGTGCCGGGCCTCTTTTTCCGAGATATTTTCCCGTTTCATCTCTTCCTTCACTCTGTCTTCCAGGTTTGCAACAATCCGCACTTTGAAAACATGAGGAACTTCTCTGAGCAGAAAATGACCTGCCAACCCATGATAGATGACATTGCCATCCAGCACGCTTTCTAGGAGATCTTTACGAATGAAGGCAACGTATTTCTCCTTCCCATAAGTGAACCGATTGAGGACTGAAGGTGCATCGTGAAGCGCTCGAACAAGCTTGACCTCTGGTATGTTGAATTCATGCGAAGCTTCCAGCAGAATCTCTCTTGAAATGCATCTGTAACCCAGCCTATCGGCCAGCTTCTCAGCGACCTCTTTTCCTTTACTATATGTTCCTCGGGAAATTGTTATTATAGACATGGCAGAACCCTCCCCCTATGCGCAAATCTGACATAGTTGAGCCAGCACTGGCCCATTGATTCAAAGTTTACATAAGTTCCCTTTCGCTGTCAACCGGCCAAGCCGAATTTTCTGCACTCATGAATAGTGCTCTGTCAATCCTAAAATGATGGGTACAGTATCGGCTCTCGGTTTTCCGATATGAGCGAGCAAGACAAACAGAATCTGCTCACCCTGCTTGAAACCATCCACAGGATGGAGCACGATCTGCAATTGCCATAGCGTTCCTCTCTCCATATCTCCCTCTGGAACGCCATCTTTCTTTTTCACCGAAATTCGCGAAAGAATGAATCCGCCCGGCGATTGGGTCTTTGACAATTCTCATGCGGCGCCGCTCGTGGACAGTCTGTGAAACCGGCGGCCGCGCAGATGATGTCAGCCGGGGATTCCGAGGCCCTCAGCGCATCCGGTCAGTTCCCGCCAGTTTGCGCTCAGTTCCCCGAGCCATTCGCGCGTGTCGATTTCGCGGAAAGGATTCTCATTGGCCATGGCGATAGTGGCGCGGCACTCGCGCACGGCTTCTTCATCTTCCCGGGCCTCGTAGTCTCGCATGAGCAGCTCGTTAGTCTTGATGATTCTTTCCTCAAGGTCTTCGCCCAGGAACTCGCCGGGATACGGCATGAGGGTTTCGAGGGCTAATTCGGGATGGTCTTTGAGCTTCTTCCGCTCGTATAGGAACCTCACGGCGTCTTCCCTGATCTTTTTCCATGCGGGGCGAGACGAGGGGGGCGGCAAATGCTTGATGGCCAGCTCCCGGTCGAGATACATGGTTGTGCCGCTGATGCGCATGTTCAGCAGAAAATCGATGTCCTCGCCGCGGGTGATGCGGGGGTCGAACGGCACTTCCTTGAGGACCGGCAGCGCCACGACCATGTTGCCGCCGAAGACGAATGGGGTAGGCTTAAGGCGTGCTCCGCGTCCTATGACGCGCTCGAAGGCTTCGTTCATTGAAGCGGCATTGTTCCAATATGGTTTTTGCCAGGACTGCGCCTTGCTTTCGTCCAGCCTGTAAGTATCGGGTTGGAGGTAGTATCCGGCCAGCGCCACAACGGCTTCTCCACCGACAGATCCGGCCATGTCATCCTCGATCTTCTCAAGAAAATCGGGGTCGATGAACACCTCGTCGTCGTCGATGAATATCGTGAGGCGGCTGCCGTTCAGGATTCCAGCCAGCGAGCACATATTACGCACGGCGGCGTAATTGTCGAGATTGAGCAGCGACAGCGCGGCTCCGGACGTGCCCTTGCCGGCCAGTTGCGTCTTCAGGGTGTCGATTGTGAATTGACTGAAACAGCGGATATCATGCCGCGGGCGATATGGGGAGATCAGCTCCTCGACCTTGTCTCGAACTTCGCCGGAGACTTCGGGATCGTTGGCGACGGCGATGACAACGACCTTTCCCTCCATCCCATGCAAAACGTCGAGGCTGTCCAGTAACCTGGGGAGCGTTCCGTTTTCGTTCATCGGGGTTGGATGATCGAAAACGATTTTTTCGCCGCCCACCAGTTCCTCGCCCGTCCGGCCCCAGTACGAGGGGATCACCATCGTGAAATCTTCCATGATACAAACCTCCGAAGCCTGGCATTGGGGCCCTTTTGTAAATGGGGGAGAGGGGATTTAAGTGGGCCTTCGTCGGGTGTCGGCCGCGCGCCGCGTTCATCATGCATCCGGCGAAGTGACGAGTAGCCCCCTGGAACTCGCCTTTTTATAGTACCGGCGGCCGTGCGCGTTCTGGTACGTCCAGGCGAATCGGACAACTGCCGGGAGGTCGGGAATCCAGAAGCGGTCGGGAATCTCTTCAGGCGGCTCGACGGCGCCGGGCGTGATCTCAGCGGTGATTACTCCGTCGCCGTCCTCCCGCTCCAGCCGGGCCAGGATGTTGCCGCCTCCGTCGACGATCTGGGTCTCTCCGAGGTAGACCGATTCATACGGCACGCCCGGCAGCCACGGCGAGGCGCCGCGGAAGCGTCCCGCGTGCGAGGCGTGCACCACCGGCGCGCCCACCAACCGCGCGAAGCGGCCCGGCGTCTCGTAAAGGATACGGAGGTTCCTTTCCGAGAGCGATTTCGGGAGCCTCAGTCCGTGCTTCGGCATATCCCACCAGCACGTGCCGCCCACCACCATCCCGACCTTGCCTCGCAGGCGTCTGGCGGTCTGCGTGCGCACGAATTCCCAGCACAGCGCGGCGCCGACCTTGCCGACGGGCGATTCGAGGATTCCGTCGTCGCTGCCGCCGCGATAGTAGCAGTTCTCCCACATAGTAGGCATATCCTTGTCGTGTTTCTCGTAGGAGCCGTCAGGGGAGACGAGAAGGAAGGTGTTGTAGTTGTCACCCTCGCGCCTGCAGATAAACGAGCCGCCGACCATCGCGTTGTACGCGCCGGCCATCTCGTGCATCAGCGACAGCGCGGGCCCATCGAGCGGGAGCGCGGCCTTGAGGATATCGGGATGAAACCCGACGCCGGAAGTGAAAAACTCGGGAAGAATCGCCCATTTCGCGCCCTTTTCAAGGGCTTCCTTCAGCAGCACCTCCGCCTTGCGTAGGTTCTCGGCCACGTTCCCGAACTCGGCGCACATCTGAATCGCGGCGACTTTGATAGGCTCGGTCATCTGGGCGCCCTCCTGGATTGCTTCATTATCCGGGAATATCCCGCTTGGCCATCCACGTTTATATCCGACCCTCCCCGCAAATGTCAAGCGAAAGGGCACCCCCGCCGGAGATGCCCCGGAATATGCGCTCCTGGTTGCCTCATCTTCCCGCCCTTGGCAGATTCATAATCATTTATTTTTGCCGTTGGAACTTCTTTTGTTTCCTTTGCGCTCTTTGCGTCTCTGCGGTTCACGTCCTTGATGTACATCATTGATTCTTTTCGGGCATGGCGCGCCGCGCCCATACACCCGCCCATATTCGGCGGCGACTCGCCACTGTTGGTTTGTTTCTAAATCCGCGCAAATCTGCGAAATCTGCGGATTGTCCTTTTCTATTTGAACCTCACCGCTGCATCTGCTAAAATGCGGCGTTGCATTTAGGGCGGAAGTAGAATAGAATGGAAACTCATTACGGGAAAAAGTGCAGGTATTTGTCCTGATTCTTGGGAGGCGGCTGGAGAGCTTTTCCCGGGGTCAACCATGGAGGAGAGTGGGGCATGGACTTCGGATCGAAACTGACAAAGAACGCGGAAGAATTTCCGGACAAGGCGGCGATCATATTCAATGACGAGATGACCACATACGCGCAGCTCAATGAGCGTGCCGCCCGTTTCGGCAATGTGATGACTTCGCTGGGCCTTAAGCCGAAGGACAGGGTCGCGGTCATTTTGAGGAACCGCGCCGAGTTCTCCGAAATCATCTACGGGCTCGTCAAGGCCGGCATGACGCTTGTCCCCGTGAACTGGCGGCTCACCCCCGAGGAAATGAGCTATGTGATCAACAATTCCGATGCGTGCGCGGTCGTCGTATGCGAGGAATTTCTCGAAAAAGTCGCCCCGATCAAGAGCGATCTGACCAATATCGACAGCGGCCGCTACATTTTCCTGGGCGACAACAGGCCCGACGATATGCACGACTACGAAAAGCTTCTGGCCGCGGCATCCGGTTCGGAGCCGGGATATGAGGGCAAGTCAAGCGGCCCGTTCTTCATCGGATACACCTCCGGCACTACCGGTTTTCCCAAAGGCGCCATCACTCCGCTAGGCGACTGGGAAATGAAGGTAATGTCTCTCTTCACCCTGCTGCGTCTGAGCGACGACGATGTCCAACTGCTCACGATGCCGTTGTTCCATATGAACGCGATCAACACATCGAGCGCCAGCCATTATTCCGGGCAGACGGTCGTCGTCATGGAGCGGTTCCGCCCCGAGGAAGCGTTGCGGCTGATCGAAAAGCACAAGGCGACCTTCTCCTCGATGGTGCCGACGATGTACAATCGGCTGAAGAATCTACCGAAGGATGCTTTCGACAAATACGACAACTCCGCCATGAGGAGCCTGCTCCAATCGTCCGCGCCTCTTCCTTTCTCCACCAAACAGTGGATTGTCGAAAATTTCAAGAATGCCGGCCTGCACGAGATTTACGGCGGTACCGAGGCCGGCGCGGTCACTTACCTGCCGCCCGAAGAGCAGCTCAAGCGCAAAGGGTCGGTCGGCATGGGGCTGCCGATGGTGGAAATCAAGCTCGTCGACGACGACGGCAACGAGGTGCCGCAGGGCGAGGTCGGCCAGTTTATCTCGCGACCACTCGAGGGCGCGATGCTCGGCAAGGTCACGGAATATTATAAGGACAAAAAATCGACGAAGAAGTCGTTCAAAGGCGGCTGGTTCTACAGTGGCGACATAGCTCGCATGGACGAGGACGGGTTCTACTATCTCGTCGACCGCAAGTTCGACATGATAATAAGCGGGGGAGAGAACATCTATCCCGCCGAGATCGAGGGCGTGTTCTACAAACATCCCAAGATTCTCGAATGCGCGGTTATCGGCGTTCCCGACGAGGAATGGGGCGAGTCGGTCAAGGCAGTAGTGGTCCTGAAAGAGGGCAAAACCGCGACTGAGGAGGAAATCATCAACTACGGCCGCGAGCATCTGGCCGGGTTCAAGATTCCGCGCTCGGTCGATTTTACCGATGACCTACCGAAGACCGACACCGGCAAGATCCTCAAGAAGATCATAAAGGCGCCCTATTGGAAAGACAGGGACGCGAAAATATAGGGCAAGGAGATTATTAGGAAATCAAGAAGCCTCCGCTTCGATCTTCCTAAGGACAAAGACGAAGCGAAGGCTTTCGTTTGTCGGCGCAGAAAACCGGAACCCGCCTTTCAGATGGGCAAGCTCCTTTCCATCTGCGGATTATAGATTCTTCAGCGCGTCGGCCGCTTTCTTTACAGCGGCCATCGACTCCTCGTCGTCCTCCCACTGGTTGAACATTTCCTTTGTCACGGTCAGTTCAAGGGCCGCGTCTCCAAGCATCTGATACAATCCGCCGATTTTGCATTCCTTGTGCCGCCCACATTTTAAGCAGGGCGGAATCCTCGACTGGAAATGGACGACATCGATGATGTTGACCTCGAAATGGCTCAGCATCTGGCGCATTTGCTCCGTGGCGGCGTCCAGCATCATCGCCCCGCCAACCACGAGGAAAAAGGGCTTGCCCGCGATCGCGACGCTCACGTGGCGATATCCGAAGAAACGCTCGATGAAGGTCATCGCCATCCCGTTAATAGCGTTGAAATATACCGGCGTTCCCACGACGACGGCATCGGCATCCTTGATTTTCTGATAGTACGGCAGCAAGTCGTCCTCGAGCTTGCAGACCTGCGGTCGCGCGCATAGCTGCACGCACCCCTTGCATCCCGAGTAATTCAGATCCGCCAGCTTGACGAATTCGACGTCGTGGCCGCTGCCGTCGAGCACGGCCTTGACCATGCGATCGATGTTTCCCTCGCGTCCTGCCGCGCCTGCGCTGAACCCTATTACTTTCACGTTGCTCATCCTTTCTTGCCGGGGACAGATAGTATCCATTTTGGGCGATAGCCGAAATCAGCCTAATCATGTCATCTTTTCAGCGAAACTGTCAAAGAACACGCGTGCGGGGCATGGTCTTCTGCGATGCATGTCTTTTCAGCAAGATGCTTGCATCTGCTGAGCGCTTTGGGTTAGAATTGTGCCGGGATTAGGCGCGTGCTATTGCGAGGTTCCCCTTTTCGGCTTGATATAAGGAGGTCATCGTGGCTGCCACGTTCAGGAAGAAGGAAGCGGATGTCGTCGTTGTCGGCTCTGGGCCCGGTGGGGCGACGGTTGCGCGCCAGCTCTCGCGCGCCGGCAAGAAAGTGGTTCTGCTCGAGTGCGGCAAGGACGAGCGCGGCAAATTCTACTACGGCACTCATCTCGGATGCCTGCTCTATTGCGACAAGATGGGCATGCTGATGACGAAGGAAGGCCTGAACATCGTCCGTCCGCTGCTGGTGGGGGGCGCGACGAACCTCTATTGCGGATGCGCCTCACAGCCGCCGGATTGGCTGAAGGAGCAATACAAGGTCGATATCGACGCAGAGGTCAACGAAACGATCGAGGAACTCAAAATAGCCCCGCTGCCCGATCACCTGCTTGGGCCGGCGTCGAAGCAGATGATGGAGGCCGCCAACGAGTTGGGCTATGAGTTCGAGCCGCAGCCCAAGTTCATGGACTCGACGCGAACGCAGTTCGACTGCGGCGCCAAGTGCATGCTCGGCTGTAGCTGCGGCGCCAAGTGGACCGCCGCCGAGTATGTCGACGACGCCGTCGCCGCGGGCTGCGATTTGATGACCGGGGCCAGGGTGACCGACGTGATGATCGACCGCGGCCAGGCCGTCGGCGTGCGCGGAAAGCTCAAAGGCAAAGACCCGTTCGAGATACACGCCGACACGGTCGTCATCTCCGCGGGCGGCATCGGCTCGCCGATCATACTCCAGCACTCGGGCCTTTTCGATGCGGGCAAAGGGCTGACGATGGACCCGACAGTCATGGTTTACGGTGTGGCAAAGACACGCGGCAACGCATGCGATCCGCCGATGTCGGTCTCGTGGTGCGACGACGAGAACGGTTACATGCTCAGCCCGTTGATCGACCCGTGGATGCTCTATCCGCTCATCATGGCGCTCAAGGGGCCGACATATCCGTTCACGGCCGTCCATTATCGCAAGACCTTCGGCATGATGATAAAGGTAAAAGACGAGATTGCCGGCGGCATCACGATGGAGGGCAAGATCAGCAAGCCCATGACCGAGCGGGATCAGGCGCGGCTGAACCACGCATCGATCGTGTGCAGGAAGATATTGATGCGGGCCGGCTGCGATTCGGACTCGATCTTCGTGTCACCTCTTCGCGGAACGCATCCGAGCGGCACGGTGCGCATAGGTGAGATGCTCGACAAGAACCTGCAGACCGAGGTTGAAGGCCTTTACGTGTGTGACGCGAGCACATTCCCAGAGGCCCTCGACAGGCCGACCGTGCTCACGATCATCAGCCTCGGCAAGCGGCTCTCGCAGCACTTGCTGAAAAAGAAAGCCCCGGAAAAGCAGAAGGTGAAGGCCGCGAGCTAGCGGGGACGGCGCCGGAAGAAATCAAGCCCTCGCATGCGCTTGGCGCGCTTGGCGGCGAACCTGGAGAGTGCTCATGAAAATTCTCGTTACCGGAGGGTCGGGATACATCGGATCGGCGGTCGCGCGGGAACTCTTAACCGGCAAGGATAAGGTGAAGGTTCTCGTTAGAAAGACCGACGACCTTCGCAACATCGAAGGACTCGGCCTCGAACTCGTCTATGGCGATATCACTGATTTTCATTCGATCAAGGAGGCGCTCAAGGGCTGCGACAGGGTGTTCCATCTGGCGGCCATCTACGCGATCTGGTTGCCCGATCCGAAGATGATGTATTGGGTCAACGTGCAGGGAACCAAGAACGTGCTCGAGGCGTGCCTGCAGAAAAAAATAAAGAAGGTCGTTTACACCAGTTCCGTCGCCGCCCTCGGCGCGCACGGCAAGGAGCGGCCCGCCGACGAGTCGGCCCAATTCAACCTCTGGCACACAAAAGACCACTATTACCTTTCCAAATTCCGGGCCGAACAGACGGCGCTCGACTACAGCCGGCGAGGGCTGCCGGTCGTGATCGTGAACCCCACCAACCCCTGTGGTCCCCGCGACATGGCGCCCACCCCCAACGGACAACTCATCATCAATATCATCAAGGGCAAACTGCCCGGCTATGTCGACGGAGGGATCAATGTGTCCGACATCGACGACACCGCCAAGGGCCACGTGCTCGCGATGGAAAAGGGGAAACCGGGCGAGAAATACGTCCTCGGCAACACGAACGTTTCCGTCAAGGAATACTTCGACATGATCGCGCAGGTCGGCGGCGGCAAGTCGCCCTCCATCAAAATCCCCAGGGCCGTGGCCGTCGTATCCGGCTATCTCTATCAGCTCCTGGCCGGGATCACGCGCAAGCCGCCCGTCACGACCGCCGCATGGGTGCGCGTGGGCAGCGAATACTCCTTTTGGGATTCCTCCAAGGCCGTCGAGGAACTCGGCA
>CBFDAY010000094.1:0-8956 GCA_965602895.1 uncultured bacterium | reverse complement strand
GCCATAATCAAGACCGGCGGCAAGCAATACAAGGTCGCCGAGGGCGATACCATCAAGGTCGAAAAGCTCGACGCCGAGATCGGCGAGACGGTCACATTCGACGACGTAAAGCTGCTCGCCAAGGACGATGGGGCCGTCGTCGATAAAAAGGAATTGGAATCCGTCAAGGTCGAGGGAACGGTGCTGGCCCAGGAAAAGGCTAAGAAGATCATCGTTCTCAAGTTCAAGCGCCGCAAAGGCTACAAGCGTAAGCAAGGGCATAGGCAAAAGCTGACCAGTTTACAGATTACGAAGATAAACGCATGATTTCCACGTGGTCGCTTCGGGCGGACGCGCCTTTTCGGTCGTGTCCGGCAAAGCCCGGGGCGCCGCGAACCATACATTTTTGGGAGGTGACATCCGTTGGCACATAAGAAGGCCGGTGGCAGTTCTCGCAACGGACGCGACAGTAATTCCCAGCGACTGGGCGTGAAAAGGTCCGGGGGCCAGGTCGTCAAGGCGGGCAATATACTCGTGCGTCAGCGCGGGAGCGTGTTTCTTCCGGGAACCAACGTCGGAATGGGCCGCGACCATACGCTCTTCGCAAAGATCGATGGAAGCGTCAATTTCGTCAGGTCCGGAAAAAACAGGCGAAAGGTCTGCGTCCTGCCTCAGGAGCAGTAGCCCCTCCCCATCCCATCTGCTGCGACGTCCCCGATCGCTTGCGGGTCGAGGACCGGACACCAAAGCCAGCGCCGCGCCTATGTTCGTCGATAGGGTAAAAATCATCGTGCAGGGCGGTGACGGCGGTAACGGGTGTGTCAGCTTCAGGCGCGAGAAATTCGTGCCGCGAGGCGGTCCCGACGGCGGCAACGGCGGACACGGCGGCGACGTCATCCTCAAAGTCGATCCAGGCATTCCAACCCTCCTTGACCTGAAGTATCACCCGCTCCAGCGCGCAGACAGGGGCGTGCACGGAAAGGGAAAAGACCAGCACGGAAGAAACGGGCAGGACACGATCGTTTCCGTCCCCCCCGGCTCCATTGTGATAGACGCCGACACCGGCGAGCTTTTGGCCGACCTGGTGCATGATGCCGACTCTTTCGTCGCCACACGAGGCGGACAGGGCGGCAAGGGAAACGCCGGTCTTGCGAACTCCCACAACCGGCTGCCTCGATTTGCCGAGCGCGGCGCGCCGGGAGAGCGGCGCACCCTGAGGCTGGAGCTGAAGATCATCGCCGACATCGCCATTGTGGGACTCCCGAACTCCGGCAAGTCAACGCTGCTTTCGAGGATCACCGGCGCCAACCCGCGTGTCGACAGCTACCCGTTCACCACGCTTTCGCCCAACCTCGGCGTCGTCGACACAGAGGACTACACCCGCTTCGTCGTCGCCGACATACCCGGCCTCATAGAGGGAGCCCACGAGGGCGTCGGGCTCGGCCACGATTTCCTGCGACACATCGAGCGTACGAACGTGCTCGTGTTTCTCCTCGACGCCGGCTCGTCCGACGCGGCGAGCGATTATGAAACACTTCGAAACGAGCTGAACCTCCACGACCCGGCGCTCATCGAGAAAAAGCAGATAATTGTCGCGAACAAAATGGACCTGCCCGCCGCAGAGGACAACTGGGCGGAAGCCAGCCTTTTGATCGAGAAGTATTCGGCGCCCATGACCGAAATATCGGCGCTGAAGGGGGAAGGGCTGGAAAAACTGATAGGGCTGATGACCGAGGCGGTCCAAAAGGAAAAAGGGCAGCAACCCGTCTCGGGCCCGCAACTGGGATTCACGAAGCGGTACGTCTACAGGCCCGAGTTTGGCGTTGGAAAGGCCGGCGAAATATTCAAGATTTCGGGCGAGAAGCCCGAACGCTGGGCGTCGATGACGGATTTCGAGAATGATGAGGCCGTATCGCACCTGCGCCACAGGCTCGCGCGTCTCGGCATAGACGCCGCGCTCAAGCGCGAGGGCGCCGCCGGCTACATTCGCCTGCGGATAGAGGACTACGAATTTGAATATAAGCTCGGATAAGATAAATCTCCTCGTCGTGAAGGTGGGCACCACGCTCGTGTCCTCTTCGACCGACTTCCTCGATAGGGAGAAGATGCGGCACATCATCGAGGACATATCCTTTTTGGAGGAGGGCGGCACGAGAATCATTCTCGTATCATCAGGCGCGATAGGCGCCGGCATGGGCGTTCTCGGCCTGAAAACGCGCCCAAAGCTGCTGCCCGAAAAACAGGCTGCCGCCGCGATCGGCCAAGGCAAGCTCATGCATTTCTATAAAGAACTGTTCAATGAATATGGCCTGCGCGTGGCGCAAGTGCTGCTCACAAAAGACGATCTCGACGATCGCGTCAAATACCTGAATGCGCGAAACACTCTCTCGACTCTGTTGCAATACGAGGGGATAGTGCCCATAGTAAACGAGAACGACACGGTGGCCGTCGACGAGATCAAGTTCGGCGACAACGATACGCTCTCGGCGGTGGTCGCCGCGAAAATGCAGGCCGATCTTCTCGTCATCCTGTCCAATGTGGACGGGCTCTACGACTGCGATCCGCAGAAATCGAAGACGCCGACGCTGATCGAAGATGTCCGGGACATAACGGATGACCTCAGGCAGGTGTGCGGGAGCGCCGGCGCGGAGACGTCCGTCGGGGGCATGGCCCCCAAGCTCGAGGCCGCGCGCATCGCCACCCTCTCCGGCATAGGAATGATTCTGGCCAACGGAGAGCGGGAGCACATCCTCCGCGACATCTTCAGCGGGAAGTGTAAGTGCACGTATTTCCATCCCAAGAGCGAGGCGATCTCCGGCCGCAAGCGCTGGATCGCATTCGGCTCGGAGCCGAGGGGAAGCGTGACCGTTGACGCCGGCGCCAGGCGCGCGCTTTTGGAGAAAGGGCGAAGCCTGCTTCCGTCGGGAATCGTCGGGGTCGGCGGCGAGTTCGCCAGGGGCGATATCATCAGCGTCCTGGATGAGGACAATATGGAAATAGCGAGGGGCCTCGCAAGCTACTCCGCGGCCGAGGTCCGAATCATCAAGGGGAGTCATTCGAGCAAGATCGCGGAACTGCTCGGGGCCGGCGACTACGATGAGGTCGTGCACAGGGATAACCTTGCCATGCTGTGAAAGGCTTTGAAGCATTTATTGATATTGGAAACTCTTGCAATACCCGGAGCAGGGAGAAAAGACAATTGACGAACGAAAGCCAACATGAGAAGACATTGGGCGATATGGCTCGGCGCGCGCGTTCGGCGGCCCGCGAACTGGCCAAACTGCCCTCGCATGAAAAGGATGACGCCCTCAGGTTGATCGCAGGCAACCTTCGCGCTCGCGCCGATTTCATTGTCGAGCGAAACGCGGGCGATGTCGAGAGGGCAAGGGGGGCGGGCCTGTCCAGCGCCATGATCGACCGCCTGACTCTTACCGAGGACCGCATCGAGGCAATGGCGGCGGGTCTTGAGGAAATCGTCAAGCTTCCCGATCCCGTCGGAGAAGTTCTCAGCATGTGGAAGCGCCCGAACGGCCTCCGCATCGGCAAGGTGCGCGTGCCCATCGGCGTTGTCGGCTTCATCTACGAGTCGCGCCCCAACGTGACCGTCGACGCCGCCGGGCTCTGCCTCAAGAGCGGCAACGCGATAATCCTTCGCGGCGGCTCCGAGGCCATCGACTCGAACGCCGCTATCGCCGACATCATATCCGATTCTCTCGGCAGGGCGGGGCTGCCCGTCGACGGAGTCCAGCTTATTCGCACGACCGACCACGCGGCCGTCGGCATTATACTCAGGCTCGACGAATACATCGACCTCATCATTCCACGCGGGGGGAAGGGGCTCATCAAGCTGGTTGTTGAGAAATCGAGAATCCCGGTGATAATGCACTATGACGGCATATGTCACACGTATGTCGATGAGTTTGCCGACCTCGAAATGGCCGAGAGCATATGCATGAACGCCAAGGTTCAGAGGCCCGGCGTATGCAATGCGATGGAGACCATGCTGGTTCATTCGCGCGTGGCCGAGGAATTTCTGCCGAGGGTATCGGAAAAACTGAGCGCGGCGAGCGTCGAGGTTCGCGGGTGCGACAAGACGCGCAAGGTTTTGCCCGGGGCGGTTCCGGCGACGGAGAAGGACTGGCGGACTGAATATCTCGATCTCGTACTTTCGGTCAAGGTGGTCGAGTCCATCGACGAGGCTGTCGAGCACATCGCCAAATACGGTTCCGCGCATTCCGACGCGATAGTGACGGAGAGCTACGGCCGGGCGCAGCGGTTCCTTGAAGAGGTCGATTCGTCGGCGGTATTTGTCAATGCATCGACCCGCTTTAACGACGGCTTCGAGTTCGGGCTCGGGGCCGAGATAGGCATCAGCACGAACCGGCTCCACTGCCGGGGACCGATGGGGCTGGAAGAACTCACCACCACGAAATACATTGTCTACGGATCGGGCCAGGTAAGGGAGTAGGAGACGCTCCGTTTGCCGGGAAGAGGTCGATGGGCGAACGATATACCGGCGTTCCGGCGAGGGTCCCATGTGCTGAGCAATAGACCCGGAGCGGCTGTCGGAGGGCGATGCATCCTGAAAAGAAACATTGAATATGGCCGAGCCTGTCGTTGAGTCCATCGTTTCGCATCGGCATAAGCTGGGGGATCTGGCGAAAGAGGCCGAGGCGATTGCGCGTTCGCGCTCGGGAGCGCGGTTTTCGCGGGCGCTTATGAAAAGGTGGAAGGCGGCGATCGCGGACGGCAAGGGCTTCGTGCTGCTCGATGGCGCCGATTGCATCGGCCTGCTGCTGTATTCGTCCGACTACGAGCTGAGGTTCTCCTCGTTCCTGAGTGCCGAGAGTGCGGAGAAGCTTCCGAAGAGCGTTACCATTTTCGCCTGCTACGTGCTCGAGCGCGCCAGAGAAAGTCGCGCCCCCAGTGAAAGGCTGCTCTTGCGGTCGGTGGTCTCCCGCCTGAGAACGGTCTCCTCGATCGAGACGATAGCAATCCAGATTGAGCCGCTCTATTCGCTCGACATAGGAGAGACGGTTTCGCAGATGGGGTTCCTGGACTGCCGACGAGTGGAGATGGAGCGCCTTCTCACGGGCGGATCTCCCGGGCTGATAACGCCGCCGGGGTGCGTCATCGAGCAGCCGAAGCCCACGGACGCCGACGACTTGAGGTCGGTGGTTTATCACGGGTATTTTTCCGAGATCGACGGCTATCTTTTCCCCGACATCGCCGCCGTGTGCTCTCATCCGAGGCTTTTCGATGAATTTCTGAACAGCAGGTCTATCGATCGAGGCGCCTCCGTCATGGCCAGGATACAGGGACACCCGAGCGGATGCGTCCTTGTCCTGTCCGACGGCGCGCGCCGCCGAGGACTCGTCGGAGTGGTCGCGACCGTCCCGGCCATGCGCCGCCGGGGAATAGCCCGCGCCATGCTCGTACATGTGATGCGATGGCTCAGGAAGCATCGTCACGACCGCGCGGCGCTTGCGGTCACTATCGAAAACCGGCCCGCCTTCAAGCTGTACTCGTCGCTGGGATTTCAGGAAGTCTCCCCACGAAAGGCAGTATCGGTCTGGCGGCGGAGCGTTTCTCGTCCATTGATAAAATCCGGCGAATAGTGGGCGCCCGCAAAAGGCGCGGTCCGTCTCGGAGAACATTGTCCGGCGGGCGCTGCATCGGATCGCTTGTTATTTGATGGTCGCGCCCTTTATAATGTCTGAGATAAATCCCCGCAGCGAACGACGGTCATTCGATTGAGGGCCGCGCAGCGCTGATTCGAAATCCAGTGTTTACATCCGCAGGGCAGACGCCATGGCATCGGAGATGAAATATAAGGCCCATCTGAGCCGTGATCTCGGCCTCTTTTCCGTCACAATGATAGGTGTCGGCGCGATGATCGGCGCCGGCATTTTTGTTCTGACCGGCATCGCCGCCGGAGCCGCCGGCCCGGCGCTGGTGCTCGTTTTTTTTCTCAACGGGTTTGTCGCTCTCCTGACCGCTATGGTATACGCCGAGCTTGGCTCGTGCTTCCCCGACGCCGGCGGCGGATACCTCTGGGTAAAAGAGGGGCTGCCTCAACCGATGGGTTTTTTGAGCGGATGGATGTCCTGGTTCGCCCATTCCGTGGCCTGCAGCCTGTACGCCCTGGGGTTCGGCGCTTACTCGGGTCACGTGCTGCAAGAGCTGGGGATAGATTTGTTCGGCCTGCATCCCGATGCGCTGGTGAAGGTTCTGGCCGTCGCAGTCATCCTGATATTTACATACATCAACTACCGTGGCGCTTCCGAGGCGGGGGCGGCGGGCAACGTTGTCACAGTCCTTAAGATCGTCATCATAGGGTTGTTCATATTGTTCGGCCTGAAGCGGATGGCGGGCCAGCCCGAAGCCGTCCAGCATTTTTCCGATTTCTTTCCGAAAGGATATTCCGGCGTTTTCATAGCGATGGGATTGACCTTCATTGCCTTCGAGGGATACGAGATCATAGCCCAGTGCGCCGAAGAGGTGGTTGATTACAAGCGCAATATTCCCCGCGCCATTTTCCTGTCGCTCCTCATAGTGGTCCCCATCTACATATTGGTCGCCATTGTGGCGATCGGGGCGATCGACGGCGAGGGCATGCCCACATGGGCGTTTCTCGGCCTGAAGAAAGAAATCGCGATGGTCGAAGCGGCTCGGCAGTTCATGCCCTATGGCGCGCTCGCGCTGCTTGTCGGCGGCCTGTTTTCCACCATGTCGGCGCTCAATGCAACCATTTACTCTTCCTCGCGGGTGTCGTTCGCGATGGCGCGCGACCACAATCTGCCCGACGCGCTCGGGCTGGTTCACAGCGTCCAGCGCACGCCGCACGCGGCAATAATCGCTTCCGGCGTTATCGTAGCCGCCATGGCCGTCTCGCTGCCGATCGAGGACGTCGCCAGCGCAGCCGACATCATGTTCCTGCTTTTGTTCCTGCTGGTCAATATCACGGTCATCAAATTGAGACAGAACCGGCCCGACCTCGACCGCTCGTTCAAAGTGCCGCTGTTCCCGCTCATTCCGATCGTGGCGATAGTCGCCCAGCTGTTCCTGGCGCTCTATATGTTCAATATGAGCCCGGTCGCGTGGTACACGGTGATCGGATGGACCGGCTTCGGGATCCTCTTTTACTTCACGTATTCCTCGCGCAAGGAGACCGAGCACGTCAAGACTCCGATTGTGTTTGAGGAAAAGGAGATCGAATCGAGGGAATATCGCGTGCTCGTGCCGATCTCGAAGCAGGACGAGATCGTCCCCCTGATGACCGTCGCCGGCGCGATAGCCAAGGCGCGCGACGGCGACATCTCGGCCCTTAGCGTGGTCGAGGTGCCCGAGCAGTTGCCCATCTCGGAGGGGAGGCGCTTCGTAGGAAGCAAGCGCCAGGTTTTGGAGATAGCCGACAAATACGGCATCGAGCACGATGTGCCCGTAAACATAAAGGTGCGAGTCACCCACCGGCCGCACCTCGCGATCCTCGACACGATCCGCGAGGAGGGCTCAGATCTTGTCGTGATGGGATGGCGCGGCTACACTCTGGCCAAGGACAAGCTGCTCGGCCGGACGCTCGATCCGCTGACCAAGAACGCGCCCTGCGACATCGCCGTGGTCAAGCTTAGGGAGATAGACGAGATCGAAAGCATCTTCGTTCCCACGGCGGGCGGTCCTCATGCGCGGTTCGCATTCTCGCTCGGTCTCGAGATCGCAAGGGAGTCGGGAGCGCGCCTGACAGCCGGCATGGTTGTTTCCCCCACGGCCGATGAGGAGGCCGAGGCCAGGGCCGAGAAGTTCATTGAAGACACCATCTCGGGTATCGCGCCGGAGGATGGAGCCATTATCGAGCGCAAGCTTATCAGGTCCGATTCCGTCACGGCGGCGCTGATCAAGGAGAGCGAGCAGCACTCACTCACCCTGATCGGGGCTTCGAATCAGAGCGTCTGGGAGCAGCTGCGCCTGGGATCCATTCCTGAGATGGTCTCGCGCCGCTCGCCAAAGAGCGTTGTCATCGTCCGCAAATACGAGGGCCCGATCAAATCGTGGGCTCGACGCTTTTTCTCGGGATGATTGTTTTCCTCAGGGTACGACCAATATCACATGATGTGCGAGGGCGGACGCTCACGGTACGAGAAAATAAGTAGAAAATATGGACAGGCACCATTTATTCGGGTAGAATCAGGTGGCCTCATGAAATGCACAATTTACAGGCACGGTGAGACAGAGATCCGGGCAGATTCGTAATGCCAGATGTGAAAAGTTCACATACTGCGGACATTTTGCTTAATGTGGCATTCGTGGCCAGTGGCGGCTACATGTTATATGATGGTGTCACAACTTGGTTAGCTGGTATCAGCTACAATGTCTTTCTCGCAGTGTATTTTATAATCGTTCTGGGTTTTGGCGTGGTAAGGAGAGCCAAGAAAAAGACTTTGAGAGGTGACCAGGCGATATGTATTTGTCTTCTTGGTTTCGTTGTCGTTCTTTATCTGACGACAAAACCTCAGGTTTGGCCGACTGTTTGGGCCATTCTTCTCGTTGCACTACCTAGCATCCTATCTTGTATTCTTCTTGAGAAAAAAAGAGGGAACGGAGAAGATGCGAGCTAACGTTTACGCAGGGTATCTTCATTAGTCTTTCCTCTTGCCGCGATCTTCCTTTAAGATACGAGAACCCTATCCCCACCCCCCTATTCTTGATAAAATACATTCTCGTGGACTTCATTCCACTCCGCAATCTTCCAAACAAATCACACATCTTGGTGAAACATCTGATGGATATTCTTCAACTTTTCGACTTTTCAGGAGTGAATATTTGGGTGAAAGTTTCACTCGGCACAGTCAAGAATACTCGAATTTCCAAACAGAACCTTCACCCCCCATCTTTCAGCCTTTTTTATGCAAAAACTGCTGCTTTCTGATATACTTTTATCCATTAGGTAGGCAACAACATAAGTCTTATGCTCTGCAAT
>CBFDAY010000093.1:0-8974 GCA_965602895.1 uncultured bacterium | reverse complement strand
ATGGAGGAAAATAACAAATCGAGAGGGGGAAATCGATTGTGGGTCGGCTCCTAAGCCTAAATTTGGCAGATGGTTAGGAGTTTACGATATCCGCAGAGTGCGCAGTCATCGGCGGGAGATATTTTCGCCGGGAGCTTGGGGCGGGGCGGTCCCGCTTCATGACGAGGCGAGCTTGAGCAGTCCCAGACGTACGCGCTCGCCGGCTTTTCGACCCAGCGACTCCAGCTCGTGGCCGGTAAAGTGGTGGCCTTCGGCCCATTCGACGGGTTCTGCGCGGAATTGTTCCGGCGGAACGAAATAGCCCAGCGAATCGTTAACCTGATCGATGAAAAGGGTGTGCCCGCGCTCGCCGATGCCGGCGACGATGCCGGGAAACGACTCTCCCGGGATGGTGAAGATCGTTATATCGCCGATATCGATCTTCGAGATGGCGGTTGAAACGTCGGGCGGTCTTTGGGATGTGTGTATTATGCCGGCCTCCATCATCAGTTGAAAGCCCGGATTCTCGACCGGCAGCCTGACTTCCGCCGATCTGATGGAGAGCGTATCGCCTGAAATCATGCGCGCGTTTGGCGCCATTTCGAGCAGCTCGTCAGCTATGCGCCTTCCGTATCCTTGGGCCTCTTCATACCCCTTTTCGCATCCTTCCGGCTCCATGCCGCCGCATGAGCCCAGCAGAAAGAGCGTGGTTCCTCCAAGCTTTTCATCCAGCATCCGACATGCCTCGCCCGGATATCCGGCCGAGATCCTGTCGTCATCCCGGGGCGCAAGCTCGGGCTGAGCCGGGTAGCTGATGAGAGAGCCGACGATGCCGTCTTCGGCCTCGAAAAGGAGGCGCCAAAGGGCCAGGTTCAGCTCATCGGGCTCGCGGAAATTTGAAATGCCGAGATTCTTTTCCGCATAAGAAAAAAGCGCGCGCGCCGGCCGGGCTGATTCGAGGGCTTCGGCTACGGCCTCTTGCGAGGCCCGAAGCAGGAACTCACCGAACTTCTCGTTATAGCCGCTTTCCTCGAGCGAAGGCCCCCATAGGCCCATGGTATCGGGGCCGGAGTGCATGTGCGTCGCCGCGACGATCAGGTTCTCCGATCCTATTCCATGGGGCGACAACGTCGATGCCAGCTCGTTCGCGAAATCGCGGAACAGACCAATGAGGTCGAAAGAGAGGAACACGACGCGCGCGGTGTCGTTTTCGATGCTGAGGCATCGAACAAAGATGTCGTCGACGACACCCTCTATCCGCTCGGCCTCGCCCATCTTGTAACCGGCCCTGTAAACGGGCCCCATCGCCGGGGCGGGCGTGATTTTTCTTTTTGCGGTTCCGACTTTGAACGGATACTTCGACATGGCGGTTCCTCTCCCTTTGAGGCGAGCCAAGCGAGCTCGCCGCGAATTTCATCGAGAATTCAAACAAGGCGGCGGGTTCATTCAATCACGGGAAGTCCGCCTATGAGGTCTTTTATATTCTCGAGAATGCCGAGGCCGCGGACATGGAACGGCTCGGCCATGGGCATGCCGGCCTTCTCCCCGTCTTCCTCGGCTATCGCCCGGATCGATGCCGGGATGACTTCGTCGAGCGGACTGTCAAACAGAGGACTCGATTTGCCGAGCGCTTTCAGCCGGCCTGCGCCCTCCATCTGCATAAGCTCGAGCTGGCTCTTGTAGCAAAGGATGGCCTCGATCTTCTTGTCAATGAAGCCGGATATATCGACGTATGAGTTCGGGTTCGGGGTTTTCCCGAATATGACCTTTGCCACCATTGCGGTCTGCAGGCCTTCCTCTATGTGTTCCGGGTGGAACAGGTGGAAGTGCGCGAAGCTGCATGCCTCGAGCACCGCCTGTCCGACGGCGCGGTGGTCGGGGTTCTCGTCGAAGTTCCACGGGTCGATCGTGAAGACCGCCGCGGGCTGGACCTCGCGAACATGGCGTACGATCTTCTCGCGCAGGCTGTGGCTGGGCTCCTGGAAATGGTTCTTCAAGCCGAGGAACTTGATGTTCTCCACGCCCAGCGCCTTGCACGCGGCGCGTTCTTCCTCGCGCATTACCTTGGCAAGCTTTTTGTCGGTGTCATAAGACAGGTTCAGCGTGCCCTGCTCGCCGTCGGTGATGACGAGCGTGCGCACGTCGTGGCCTTCGGATAACAGCCTGGCGACGGTGCCTCCGCAGAAAAAGGGCAGGTCATCGGGGTGCGGTTCGACGACGAGGTAGCGCATTTGCGGCGTTCTCCTTTCATTGGGTCTGCGACTGCAGCCCTCGCGGTTGGCCGAATAAATTCGGCTCTACATTCCGAAAATAAAAATGGCGCCGGCCGATGATTTCGGTTAGCCGTTTTTCCTGCAGGCGATGACATCGATTTCGACCTTGATGTCGAAAGGCAGCCTGCCCGCCTGGATGCAAGTGCGCGCGGGTGGATCCGACGGGAAGAACTCGGCGTACACCTCGTTGAAGGTGAGGAAGTTATCCATGTCGCCCAGGTACGCTGTGACTTTGAGAACGTTTTCCATTGACGAGCCGACGTCTTCGAGGATGTTCTTTATGTTCTCCAGTGTTTGGCGCGTTTCCTCCTGGATCGTCCCGCTCACAAGCTGCTTGGTCTCGGGGTCGAGCGGCCCCTGGCCCGAGATGAAGACCAGCCTGTCGAATGCCACGACCGGCGAGTAGGGACCGACTGGGGCCGGCGCTTTGTCGGTGGAGATGATTTCCTTCATATTCTTACCTCTCAATCCAATTCCAGGAACGCTTCGATGGTCGGCTCGATAAGACGGGCGGCTCCGACGAGCTTTTTTGCCGAGGCCATGTCCTTAAAACCCGAGCCGGTGATTATGCAGCATACGGATTGACCTCTGCCGATCGTATTTGATTCGAGCAGTTTTTTCAGTGCGGCGATCGTGGATGCGCTGGAGGGCTCGGCAAAGATGCCGCTCGTTTGCGCGAGAAGTTTTTCAGCTTCGAGCATCTCTTCATCGGTTACGCTCAACGCCGTGCCGCCGGTTTGTCTTATCGCGGGAAGGGCCGTGTAGGCGTCGAACAGGATGTCGTCTGCAATTGCGCCGGCTATGGTGTCTCCCACGCTGACGGGGTTGGCGATGACCTCGGCGGGGGAGAGGTTCTTGTCGATGGCGTCGACGAGCGGCGTGCAGAGCGATGACTGGACGCCCACGATGGCCGGAGGACCGGCGCATTTGCCGAGCGACTTCAACTCTTCGAATCCGCGCCAAAGCCCACCGACGAGCCCGCCGCCTCCCGCCGGGGCTATGACCCAGTCGGGCGGCGAGGGCGCCTGCTCGATCAGTTCATACGCGATTGTCTTCGCGCCCTCTACCTGGTAAGGATTGTAGAGGCCGGCGGTCGAGAGCAGGTACCAACTTTTCCTTTTGCACGTCTCGGCCACCAGCTCGAATATCTTGCTGGATGAAAGCGTATTGACCCTGAAGAAGGCGGCCCCGTACATGCGCGCCTGCACCAGTTTTTCCTCCGGCGCGTTGTACGGGGCGAATATGTTGCATTTCATGCCCGCCACAGCCGCATAGGATGCGGCCGAGGCCGCGACGTTGCCGGAGGATACGACTGCGAGCGTATTCGCGCCGGACTCTTTAGCCTTCGATATGCCGACCGAAATCTGGCGGTCCTTGAACGAGCCGGTAGGGTTGACGGTCTCGTTTTTCAGCAGCAGTTCGTTGAGGCCCAGGCATTCCGCCAGGCGCAGGGATTCGACAAGCGGTGTCCCGCCTTCACCCTGGGATACTATCCATTTCCTGTCGATGAGTGGAAGCAGGTCGAAATATCGCCAGATCGAATGTTCACCGGGGCCGCTGAGCGTCACATTGGCGGTGTTTATCGCGACGACGGTGGGAGCATCGCATTTCTCACATGCGAATACGTTGCTTTCCGGCGCGAAGGCCGCCGAGCATACAGGGCATCTGAGGGAATATTTTTCGGTAATTTTCAAGATAGGTCCGATATCAGATTTTCTCTGACTTCCGGTGTCGAGCCTGCCTCATAAATGATCGTATGCGGCAGGTTTTCTTTCTTGCAGTATTCGGCGAGAGACGCAAGGATTTCCCTGAGTTCATCGATTTCAAGACCGATGTCTTCGGGGCGGTACATCACGCCGAGTTCGTTCAGAAGGCCTTTTACCCACTCGGGCCTGTTGTTCTGGAGCCGGGACATGAGAAGGATTCCAAGCGAGACGAGTTCGCCGTGGATGAAGTGCTTTCCTGTCATGTGCTCGGCGTTGTATGCGAAGAAATGTTCCGAGCCCTCTTCCGGCCGGTAGTTACCGAGTTCGAGGCACAGGTCGTTTTCGGCCTCGAAGAGTTCGACCAGCTTGCGTATGCCGGCCTGGTTGACCGCGCATATGTCGGAGGCGCTTTTTTCCAGCCCTTCGACCACAAGCGCGCATTCGCGGGCTATGTTCTCATCGTATTCCTCGTCGAGCCGTTTGTGCCCGAGCATCCAGTCGAACGAGGCCGTGTGGAGGGAGAGGATATCCGCCGCGCCGGCGCGATTCAATCGAGGGGGCGCGTCCGAGATGAGCCTGTAGTCGACAAGCAGATTCTCGGCCCGGGCGTGGCCGATATTGCGCACTCGCCCGCCTTCCCGGACCGCTACCAGGTGGGTAACGCATGCGTCGACGGATACGATCGAGGGGATCAGAACGAGGCGCGAGCCGCGTTTCCACGCAATGTATTTGGCGCAATCCATGCATGAACCGCCTCCGACGCCGACAACGACGTTAAAGTCGGGGAGCGTGGCTTCGGCCTGGTCGAGGTCGACCCTTTCCATGCTCTCCACGTAGACGATGTGTTCAGGCTCAGCGACGAGGCGGGGGAATGCCAGCTTCCACGGAAGTTCCATTGTCGCGAATACGGTTGTGGAGGGGTCGAACTCGAGCGATTCCAAAAGCCGATTGCCGAACTTAAGCTCAGGATGCGGATGCATGGAGGGAGTATATCAGAAACTTATGAGGATGGCCAAATCGGTCGGATCCCCATTTGCACTTCAGGAGCCGGGGCCTATGCAGCCGCGCGGCTGTTCAGATGGAACAGGCGCGGGAAGGAGGAGCGTTGGTATGCTTGCCGGGAAGCGCACAAAGGGGTAAATCAACCAAAATGAAAGCCGCTCCTCCTTTCCTTGTTCGCGGCTGCTACGCGAATGCGCCGGTCTTGTCGAACGTGGCGGAAGGAGGCGAAGAGAGCACCAGCGCTTTTGCCGTAGTCTCGCCGGGGTTCCGCCATATGTGAGGGACACAGGATTCCAGGTAGATGCTATCGCCCTCGTCGAGAACATGCGTGCCATCGTCGGCGACGACTTCGAGAGTCCCTTCGAGTATGTGATACCATTTGCCGCCTTCGTGGATTTTCCCTTCCCAGCAGGAGACTCCGGGATCCGCTGTGGCAACCAATGCTTCCAGGTTGTTGAAAACGGCGCCGTGCGTGAGGTTTTCAAGCATGAGGCTGCCCTCCATGAGGCTGTGGACCGGGCATTCTCCATTGCGCTGCAGGATAAACGACGGCTGTTTCAAGTCCTTCTCTTGTTGCCGTGCCGCGCTGCCGGGGGGATGTGTACTCTTTGCATTTCTCTGCTGGTGCATGGATAATCTCCTTGAAAAAATATTAATTCAATCGGCTTTCCAATGCCGAAAAATTGAGTGTGTCAATTCTCTGCGCTCGCAGCATGGAGAAACTTCTCCCACGTTAATTCTCCCACGATGACGGAACCGCTTGGAGGCAAATCCTCCGGGGGCGTCGAGTCGGCGGACCCCGTCAGGTTCAGCAGGACCTTCGGCTCCTGCGAGAGCGTCCCGATCATTCCTATCATCGCGCATGTCTCCGTATTCATGCATTTCGCATTGATTACGACGACTTCATATTTTCGCTCTTCGATCAGGCGAAGCGTCTCCAGCATTCCGTCGCATACGTCGATCGCCCATCCGCAGCGCTTCATCTCGGCCTGCAGCCGTCTTGACGAACCGGGATCGGCGTGATATATGAGCGCATTCTGCATGGGAGAACCTTGGGCGCAATTTTGGGACAAGATCCTTTCAGATTGCATATGGCAATTGTCATGCCTATCCGGACATGACCGGCGGATAGCCGCTAAAGCATTGTTGCATAAATGGTTAGAGCGATCAGGCCTATGGCTTGCATGATGGGCGTCTGTCCTGAATTTATACAGGGGTGTATTGCCGAATGCGGCGTGGATCTAAAGTTTGCCCGATGTTTCGGGGGATACGCAAGCGTCGGATGGGTGCCTTTGTGTGTCCTGAATCCGGACACGGCTCGGCGGTGAATTGACGTCAGGCGTCGGGAGAGGTGGGGATCTCGTATTTTTTCAAAAGATTATATAGCCGCGAGCGGCTGATTCCCAAGGCTTTTGCGGTCTCTTTCTTGTTCCAGCCCTTGTGCGCCAGCATGTCAAGGATATGTTCCCTTTCCATGTCGCATAAAGTCTGCTCCCCCGAGGATGTCGGCGAGCCCGCTTCTTGCTTTGCTCTGCGCAGGGGGGCTACGAATTCGGAGAGCGGGAGTTTGTCATCGGGTGAGAGATAGAAGCTGCGTTCAATGAGATTTGCCAGTTCGCGCACGTTGCCCGGCCACTTCTGATTCATAAGGAGTCCCAATTGCTCGGATTTAAGACGCTTGTTCTTTCCCTTGGATCGATTCAGCAATGTGAGAAAATGCCGGGCCAGCAGTAGGATGTCTTTTTTCCGTTCTCTCAACGGCGGGACGGTATAATGCATTACTTCCAGCCTGTAGAAGAGGTCTTTGCGAAAACGACCCCGTTCGATTTCCTCACTCAGGTTGCGGTTTGTCGATGCGATTATCCGGACATCGACCGCCAGTTCCTTCGAGCCTCCCAGCCGTCTGAACGTCTTGGTTTCCACGACACGAAGCAGGGCGACCTGGTTGGTCGGGGTCATCTCGCCGATTTCATCGATGAGCAGCGTGCCGCCGTCCGCAATTTCCAGCAATCCACGGCGGCTCTCCACCGCGGTTGTGAAGGCGCCTTTTTCATGGCCGAACAGTTCGTCGGCCAAAAGCGTTTCCGGAAATGCGCCGCAGTCGAGAACCACGAAGGGAGCCTCGGCGCGGGGGCTGTGGCGGTGGATTTCTCTTGCCATCAACTCCTTGCCCGTGCCGCTTTCGCCATCGATGAGCATTGAGCAGTCGGCCTGAGCCGCGAGTTCGACGAAGCGGCGGATCTCCATGGCTTTTTCGCTGCTGCCAATGAATTCGTAGGAAGCGACGCGTGTCAGTTCCCTTTTCAGGAGCACATTTTGATCACGCAGACGCTTCTTCTCGCAGGCTTTTTCGACCAGGATCATCAATTCGTCGAACCGGCACGGTTTGCCCAGGTAGTCGTATGCGCCCAGTTTCATCGCCTCGATTGCGGTCGCGACGGTGGCGACTCCGGTGAGGATGATAACTTCGATCGAGGAATGCGTCTCCTTGAGGCGAGACAACAGCTCTATGCCGTCCATGCCGGGCATGCGGATATCGACAAGCGCCACGTCGAGCAGATTTTCCCCGGCGACGGTAACGGCTTCCTCGCCCGTCGCGGCCTCAAATGCTTTGAGCCCTTTTCGCGTGAGACGCTTGCACAATCCTTTTCGGAAATCGTCCTCGTCGTCAACGACGAGCAATCTTATCGGTTCATGAGGCATGGTCGGCTTTTCCCTCCGTTTCGCCTTCGGACTTTAATGTAATAATGAAGGTGGCGCCCTTGTCGGGGGAGCTTTCAACTTCGATGCTGCCATTCATTTCCTTGATGATGAAGTAGCTTATGGACAGCCCGAGTCCCGTGCCGCTCGCCGAGTCGGTCGTGAAGAACGGGTCGAAAATGCGGGCTTGCGCCTCCGAAGGGATGCCGGGACCCGTATCCTCGAACTCGATTCGAATATTGCCGTTCGGGTCGAGATGTGTGGCAACGGTGATTGAGCCCCCGGATCGTATTGCCTTTACGGCGTTGCTGAGCAAGTTGACGAAGACCTGTTCGAGCCGATTCGGGTCGCCGCGAAAGCGGGGAAGACACTCATCGAGATCCAGTTTGATGACGGGCTTTTTGTCGCTCAGGCTGGTTATGAGATTGACCGTTTTTTCGAGGAGCCTGTTGAGTTCGATCGACTCAACGCTGCTTTTCTGCGTTCGGCCGAAAGAAAGGAGGCTGCCTGTAACCGATTGGCATCTTCGGACCTGGTCGTCGACGATGTCCAGATATTCTTCGATTTGTTTGAAAAGGGGGACCTCGATCTTTTCACGCTCGTCGTCGAGGATGTCTCGCATGAGACCCGTCTGCACGTCCAGCGTGGCGATGGGGTTGTTAATTTCGTGCGCGACACCGGCCGCGAGTTCGCCGATGGCCGCAAGCTTGCTGGATTGCTCGAGTTGGTAGCGCAAACGGTTTTGTTCGGTCAAGTCATGAACGACGGCGACGTCGTACCTGCTTTCGTGTTCGACGAAGCTACCCAATCTAGCCTCGGCGTCGAAGGTTGAGCCGTCTTTTTTTCTGCCTTTGAATTGTATGGTCTCGAATATGTCCCTGCCTTCGAACAGCCTGTTACGCACATTTGCCAGCACGTGCAAACTCTCGGGTGCGAAGTAGTTTGTTGTGTCGATTCCGCTCAGGTCGTCGGTCTCGTCGTATCCGAATATTTCCCTCATGGCGCTGTTGAGATAGATGACGCGGCGATTGGTGGAGAGGACCGCAATGCCGTCGCGCGAGGTCTCCAGTATGGCCTGAAGCCTCGACTCGCGCCCCCGGACCCGGGAGTAAAGGCCGGCATTTGCGATCGCCGTGGCGATGTGATTGGCCATAGCGCATATCATATTCAGGTCGTCCTGATTATAAGGGACGCCCGGTTTCCGCGAAACCAACAGGGAGCCTATGACCTTGTTCTTGAGAATAAGCGGCACGGCGATGGTGCTTTCGATGTCCAGCTTTTTCACGAGCGAAGGTCTGGACAGCATCGAGTGCT
>CBFDAY010000092.1:0-8986 GCA_965602895.1 uncultured bacterium | reverse complement strand
TCCGTTATTGCCAGGGACATTACAGACACTAAAGAACTCGAACAACAACTGAAAGAATCGGAAGAGAAATACAGAACCTTGGTGGAGGAAGCGGAAAACATCGTATATATAATCCAGGATGGCCGTCTCAGGTTCGTCAACAGGCCCGGTATGGAGTTCGGCGGCTACACCGAGGAAGAGTTGTACAGCGGCGGCTTCGACCTGTTGCAGTTGATTCATCCCGACGACCACGTCGCCGTCGCCACTGCCATGGCCGTGCTCGCCGAAAAGCGATCCGCCCACCAGAGGCTGGAGACGCGGTTCGTCTCGAAGCGGGGCGAAGTCAACGATTTTATCTTGACAGGGGCTTCACTGACCTACAGGGGCAAGCCGGCGATAATGGGCGTTCTTGTGGATATCACCGAAAAGAAAAAGCTTCAGGGACAACTGATCCAGTCTGAAAAGCTGGCATCTATCGGCCAATTGGTCTCCGGTGTCGCCCATGAACTCAACAACCCGCTTGCCGCCATAATGGGCTATGCGCAGTTGTTTTCCGAAAACGAGGCTCTCCCGCCGAAAGAGCGCGAGTCCGCTCAAAAGATGTTCGAATCGAGCGAACGATGCAAGAAGATAATCCAAAATCTCCTGAGTTTCGCCAGAAGACAGGAGATCCAGAAAACGACCCTGGAGGTGAATGAAATCCTGGACAGGGCGGTCGAACTGCGGGAATACAACCTGAGATCACACGACATCGAAATCCGGCGCCGCTATCAGACCGATCTGAAGACGGTCGTCGGCGATCCCCACCATCTGCAGAGCGTCTTTCTCAATATTATCAATAATGCGTCCGACGCTATGCGCAACGGCAACGGGCAGGGAATCCTGAAAATCGCGACCCGCCTCGAAGACAATAGTGTCGTCGTAGAATTTGCCGACAACGGCCCCGGCGTCCCGCCCGAGTTCCGGGACAAGGTGTTTGACCCGTTCTTCACAACCAAGGAAGTCGGCAAAGGCACCGGCCTGGGGCTGAGCATAAGTTACGGAATCATAAAGGAGCACGGTGGAGAGCTGTTTCTGGACAAATCATATGATGGAGGTTCAAAATTCATGATTAAATTACCCGTTGGACAGGCCCCGGAGGAGGAAAAACCGGCCGTTGAAACCGCCCGGGTCGAGCCGGCCCGCAACTCGCAGCCCCGGATACTCGTTGTCGATGACGAGGAAACGATACTCGACCTTTCCGTCGATATTCTTGCGGGGAAAGGATATCGGGTCGAGACCGCGCTCACGGGCGAAATAGCGAAAGAGATGCTGGAATCCAACTGTTACGACCTCGTGATTGCCGACATCAGGATGCCCGGAACTCTCAGCGGGATAGACCTGTTTCAATGGGCAAAGCGGCACAAACCCGGCATGGAAGAAAGGATTGTCTTCGCAACGGGCGACATCGTGGCGGACGAGACCCGGAAGTTTCTCTCGGAAACCAAGAGGCCCTGCCTGTCCAAGCCGTTCGAGATGTCCGAATACCTGAGCACAATCCAAAAAGCCCTCGGCATCGACTCCGGAAACGCCGCCTGAAAAAGCATATTCGAGACTGATCTGCGCCGTCCACTACCGCCTGACCTATAGCAGGGGACAGTCCCGAATCTACGGCCCTCGATATACTCGGGCCCGTAATTCTGGGACAGTCCCCGCTGATTTCTCAATTATCGGACCTGTGTTCAACGTTTTCCGCCCTTGCGCGGTGGGTACTCTGTGATTGCAAATATGAGCTTCTAATGCTGCACGTCGATGGTTTTTTAGGGCGAAAAGTCGGGAGAGCGAAAATACTCGATCATAGTTCTCTCGCCGGCTTCGACCTCGCGCGCGCGAGCGGCCACTTCGGCGGCGATCTCGTGCGGGATGGTCACCACGCCGTGCCGGTCGGCGTGGATAAGATCGCCGGGTCGCACGGTCAGCCCTCCGATCCTCACCGGCTTGCCGACGTCGACTACGTGCACGTAAGCGTGCGAGGGGATCACGCACGAGGCGAAAAAGTGGAAGCCCATTTCGAGCACTTCGTCCAGGTCCCTGACGCCGCCGTTGGTTATCGTTCCCTTGCAGCCGAGCGCCTTGAAAATGGTGCCGTTGACCTCGCCCCACATCGAGCCGACGCACGGCGGATTGTCGATGTCGTGCACTACCACGACCCTCGGCTCAGGCGTCGCGAGCACGTGCTTCCATAGCTCCTGGTCCTTGCCCTTTACGTCTTCGCCCGCGGGCCGGCTGGCCATGTACGTGCCGGTGGCCGCGTAGCCGACCATGGGGCCGAGTTCGGGCAGAATGCACTTTATCTCCGGGTTCATGAAGCCCTCGTTGCGGGGCCGCACTTCGAATGTCTCTATTGCATTCGATATCGTCGGCGTAGTTATTTTTTGAAGCTCATCGATCTGCTCAAGCGAAAGCGACTCTGGCATATCCAGCCTCCTTTTCTTCCCGACGCATGTCTCTTTATCGAAAACCGCAAGCGGAGGATTGCCTTTTGTCCCTGACTATTCCCCGCCCGTCTCCCTCCGCTTTTGCTCTATCTGCCTGAGGATATCCCGATGTACCTCCTTCGTGATCGGGAACTTTATGAATATCAGCACGCCTATGATGAGCAGCGCCGCCGGTATGGGCCCGAACAAAAGCCTGAGGCCGAGCAGGGCGTGGGCCGTTTGCTCGACATTCGGCTGATAGCCCACGAGGTTAAGCACAATACCGATGATAAGGAACGCCCCTCCGATGCCGCCCTTTCGGATGAAGGTCCATATGCCGTAGTACGCGCCCTCGCGCCTCTCGCCAACCTTTAGTTGATCCCACTCGATTATGTCGGGCACGATCGAGCCGGGTATCAGCCACAGCGCGATGTTGAACGCGCCCGCGATCGCCATGGCTATGCCGAAGATCATGTAATCGCTCTGCCTCAGCGCCATTATGAAACACAGGATCACCGCGTATACCACCATTGTGAAGATATAGGCGGCCTTCTTGCCGATTCGGTTGACCAGCCTTATCCACAGCGGTATCGAAGCGAATACCCCGACAAAAAATGCCGAGAAGAAGTACGCTTCGAGGTCTTCTCTCTGGAACCAATATTTTATGATATATCGGATGACGGCGATCGTGGTGTAGTTCGATATCGCGGTGCAGGTCGAAGTAAGGACCAGCAACACGTATGGCTGGTTCCGCAGCGTGGCAAGCAGCGATTGTCCCAGTGAGAGTTCCGATTTTTTCGCCAGCATCGGGTTCTCGCGGGTCCCCGCATACGTCAGCCCGGCCGAGCCGATCGCGAGCGCGGCAACCACGAGGCCGAGAAATGAGAAGTCGGTCCGCTTGGTCGCGAAGGCTCCCACCAGGATCACCGGCGCCATCGTGCCGAGGATATCTCCTATCGTGGCGAAAACCTGCTGGTAGGCCGACAGCCGCGTCCTTTCGTCATAATCCAGAGTCAGCTCCGGCCCCAGCGCGAAATACGGTGTTTCCCACACGGTCCGGAACGTGTAAAAGAGGAGAAAAGCTGCGCCGAAATAAAACGAGACGGCGTTGCCCGAGAGCTTCGCCGGCGGCGAAAACAAGAAAAAGAAAAAAAGCGCCGTGGGCACGGCGCCCAGCAGAATATATGGCCTGCGACGGCCCCATTTCCACCGCGTATGGTCGGAAATATGACCCAGTAATGGGTCGGTGATCGCGTCCCACACCTGCGCAATCGCCATCACAACGCCAACGACCGTCGCGCTCATCAGCACTATGTCCGTATAAAAGAAAAGCAGGTGGACGCTTATCATCGTGGCCATCCCGTTCAGCCCTATCATGGAACAGCCGTAACTCAGCAGTGTCCGGAGCGGGAGCTTCTTCTCCTCGAGCATCGATTCGGTCCCGGATCCCGGGGGGCCGCACTTTTCGCCATTTATCTCTGCCGCCATCTCTTTCGCCATATTTCTCCCGGCAGGAATCCTGTTGCAACCCGAGGCGTGTCAACGAAATTCCACCGACCAGCCCCGGCAAACCCGAAACTGGCACAATTTGTGCACGCATTCTATATGCACCGGCGAAGTTCGTCAACAGTTTTTTTTGGGGATCTATTGACTCCAGCGGACTGCATGCGTCTCACGCGGCTTTGTAACTCCTTGCCGGATATGGGGATAGCGCCGCGCAAAGGGTTAGGGCGGCATTTTTGAAAATCGTTTGGCAAAGTTGACTCAGGCGAAGAATAGCGCCATGAAGCAGACTTCTCCGCACGCAGATCGTCCCAAAACGGACGAAATTTCGAAAGCCGAGCGCTTCATCTCTTCTTTTATAAAGGCCAAAAGCGACATTCTCATCTATCCTCCAGCCAACCCGGTCGTAAGCGAGTCTATTGAAAAGGCGCTCGAGGCGCTCCATGGGAGTTTCGGGGACGGGAGCGTGGTTGAGCTTCATATCGAAAAAGACCGTATTCTCGTGGATGGCGACGCAGTTGGCTCGAACGACCCGCGTGTGAGCAAGCTTTCGCTCGCACTCTACAGGCGGGGAATAAGAAAGTTAATTCTCGATCCCTCCATCGCATTTGATGAAATGAAGCTGCTACTCGACGCGCTCAATATGAAAGTCGAGGAGATCGCAGAAGCCGGCGGTATCGACATCCTCATAAAAGGCCGGGGCATAGAGCATGCCCTCGTGGAAGAAACGGCCGAGTTGACCATCGTTGACGGCGCCAACCTTCCTGTCGCCGACGAAATGTTGCCCGATCTTGACGGACTCGATGATTTCGATGTGGAAATAGCGGGGCTGGAGTCGACCGAAAGCTTCAGCCGGATGTTTGTCCGCGTTGAGGAGGGCAACCTGGCAAATGTCAAGCGTCTGCGAAAATTGCTCGCAAATCCCGAAGCGTTCTCCGGGCTTCTGGAGAAGTTTGCCCTGCAGATAGAAAGGGTCGAGGGCGAGGTCGACGCAGGCACGCGCATAAGTCGCATGCTCGAAGTCCTGCAGACAGTCGGCTCCGCCATTGCGTCCCTGCCTTCGGAAGACGAGCGCTCCCAGATGCTCAAGAACGTGGCCGTCTCGGTGCTGGGCCTGTCGGCCAATCTCAGGACCGAACTCGTCAATCAAGGCATAATGCCGAACCTGGCGCTAAGGGGCATCGAGTCAAGCATACTGAGCAGATTTCCGATTGTCGACCTTGCGGACACGATACTGGAGAACTTCCAGATAACCGGGGGAACCGCGTCGGTGATGGCGAGCTATCTCGGCAACCTGGATCTCGACCGGACCAATAAGTCCGAGCTTGCCGAGAATCTGCACTTCAGCTTGAAACAGAGCGGGAAGCTGACACCCGAGGTCGAGGCGCTTCTGACCTCCGCTAGAAAGATGAAGGAGGACTCCGACGCCCGGAAGGATGAGTCGGGAACTTCGAAGCTGGGCGAACCCGTGGATCCCAGGGAAGACTTTGACTTGCCCCGCGTAGAGGGGTATCCTCCCGAAAAAATCCAGTTCAAGGGCACGGAAAAAGCCGAGCTGCTGAGCAGTATATTGAAAGAATTCGAATCTCCCGAGGCAAATGTCATCGCGCCCACTATGCTGGAACTGCTCGGCCATGAGAGGTCGCCGCAGAATCATGCATCCCTCGTCGAACGCGTTGCCTCATACATCGACCGTTTCCTGTCGGATCGCGACTACGATAGAGCGGCGGAACTCATTCAAGGACTCCGGGACGAGCGGCAGCGCAAGGGAGAAATCTTTTCGGCCGTACAGTTAAAACCGCTTGACGAAGCCATTGACAAATACCTGGGCGAAGACGGGATCAGGCGCCTGATCGGAGCTTTCCAGGGGATGAACAAGGAGAGTTCCGATTTTAGTGAGGTGACGGAGTACTTCTCCACTCTGGGGCTCCCGGCCATCAACGCGCTGCTTCAATCGCTTGAGGATGAGAAGTCGCGTCACGTGCGCCTCCTCACCTGCCAGGCGCTCTCCCAGATCGGCCAAAAGGGCCTCGAAGCCATCGCGCAGAAGCTTGATCACCCGCAATGGTTCGTTGCCCGCAACTCCGCCTCCATACTCGGCCAGATCGGAACAGCCGATTGCGTTCATTATTTGCAAAAGGCGCTTTCTCACCCGGAGGCGCGCGTCCGGCGTGAGGCGCTGAAAGGACTCGCCTCGGTAAGGAACGAAGAGGCGATAGAGCTGATTTGCGCGTGCGCCAATGGGCGCGACAGCGAAATTTGCAAGACCGCGCTCGATTGGATCGCCGTCATAAAATCGGAACAGGCGCTGCCGATGCTCCAGGGGCTGCTCGGCGGCGGCGCGATATGGAAAAGGGCCGACGAGATTGTGCGCTCCGCCATCGAGGCCCTGGGGGAGATCGAAACGGAACCGGCGCTCGCCCTGCTCGAGAAACTCGCCCAGACTCGCAGGAGGCTGTTCAGGCGCAGGAGGGCGGCCTTCATCCGCGAGACGGCATCGGCCACGCTAAGCAAGATCGGGGGGAAGAAGAACCGATGACCGAATCAGCGGACATCCTTGACTCAGGGCGCGAGATATTCAAGCGACTGGTCGCGGTAGAGAACAATGTCGTGATTTATCCGCCGAACCATCCTGCGCTCATCGAGCCGGCCGCCGAGATCTGTGAGCTTTTGGAGCCCCTTTTCGTCGACCGTCAGCGTGTGAGTTTCAGCATTGTAAATTCCGAGATATACGTAGAGAAACACTTGCTCCGCGAGGAGAGCATCAGGCATTCGGACTTCATTCGCCTCCTGATGGATCGAGGGGTGAACAACCTGTTGTTTGATCCGGGGGTCACCCCCGAGTCGATCACGATGTTCTTCTCGTTTGTCAACGTCAAGGGCGAACCCGAGGGCGGTCCCGGATCCCTGAAAAGCCTGATAAGGAGGGCGGGCGTCGTTGGGATCGGTTTCGAGGAGCTTGTCGCCTTCGACCTTACCGAGGACGTCTATGAGCTAAAAAGTGAACCCCAAGACGTATCGGCGGCCCATGCATCATACGACGGCGCTTTGGAATGCATGGAGACGATGAGCCACGACATTCTTTCAAACAGGGGTATCGATATAGCGGCGCTGAATGTTGTGATCTCCTCGCTGATGGGCGATTTTCTTAACAAGAAAGACGCGATAATCGGGCTGATGAGCATAAAGAACTACAATGAGCACTTATTCCACCATTCCGTAAATGTGGCCCTCACATGTCTCCTTATTGCGAACAGCCTGAACCTGACGGAGGAAATGGTGAGAACCGTGGGCGTCAGCGGCCTGCTCCATGACATAGGAAAGCTTCAGGTCCCCAAGGACATACTGGATAAGCCCGGGAAACTTACGGATGACGAGTGGGCCATCCTGAAACAGCATCCCATCGAAGGCGCCAAGGAACTCACAAAGTATGATAGCCTGGGCGAACTGCCGGTGCTTGCCGCGTTGGAGCATCATACCGGCTGCGACCATAGCGGCTATCCCGTGTTGAGGCGAAAAAGCGTCCCTCATGCGATATCCCGGATCATCAGCATTGCCGACGTGTATGAAGCCATGACGGCAAAACGCAGTTACCGTAACGCCTGCACCGCCCACCAGGCGATGGGTGTGCTCATGGACGGCGCCGGCAATAGGTTTGATCCCTTGCTGCTCAAACTCCTGCTCGATATCGTCGGAGCCTTCCCGCCCGGCAGCCGTGTTCGCCTCAGAACCGGCCAGGAAGCAGTCGTCGTCGAAGCCAATGAGGGCGACCCTTTCCATCCGATAGTGCGTCCGGTCGGCGCCGACCCTGCCGAAGAAAACCTCATCAACATAGCCGACGATCCCGCAAAATATGCCGTAACAGGCATTGCCGATTCCGCCGAAACCTGATACAATCTCTTTGGTAACGGTTCGTGTCCCCAATAATGCCAAGGAGGTGGGCTCCATGACTGTTTCCCGAAAGCTGAAGGAGTATCTCGACGCGAATGGCGTCAATTATGATGTCATGACGCACCGGGCGGCCTTCACTGCCCAGGAAGTCGCTGCTGCCCAAGGGGTTACAGGCTGGCAGGTGGCCAAGAGCGTCGTCTTGAACTGCGACGGCGAATACCTGCTGATCGTGCTGCAGGCTCCGGCCAAAGTGGACTTTGACCGTATCAGGGATGTCCTCGTTTCCGAGGATATCAGGCTTGCCACCGAGAGCGAGATGGCCGAGCTGTTCCCTGGAGTCGAGTTGGGAGCGGAATCGCCTTTTGGGAATCTCTACGACATCCCGGTGTATGTCGACAGGGGACTGGCCGAAGAGCGCGAGATCGTCTTCAACGCCGGCACGCATACCGAGACCATTCGCCTCCAATACGAAGATTTCGCCAGGCTCGTTAAGCCCAGGGTCATCGAGATCAGCAAGCCTGCGAAAGTGTGAAAACCGGTCTCGAGTGCAACCGGAAATCGCCGATCCGCCCTCTGCCACCCCTTAAGCGCGCTGCTGTGACCGGGTCCCGCGGGTTATTTCGGGGCCAGGCGCACGGCTCCGTCCAGCCGAATTGTCTCGCCGTTTATGTAAGGGTTGGTGAGAACCTGCTCAACCAGCGAGGCGAACTCCTCGGGATTTCCCATGCGCTTTGGGAAGGGAACCGATTCATCGAGAACATTGCGCTGTTCTTCAGGCATCATCTGCATTAGCGGAGTAAGGAAAAGCCCGGGCGCAATCGTTACAACCCTTATGCCGACCCCGCTGAGGTCGCGCGCCATCGGCAGCGTCATCCCGACCACGCCCCCTTTCGAGGCGGAATATGCCGTTTGCCCAATCTGACCGTCAAAAGCGGCGACACTCGCGACGTTGACGATCACCCCGCGCTCGCCGTTTTCGTTGGGCGCGTTCGAACTCATGGCAAACGCAGCCTTGCCGGCCACGTTGTACGTCCCTATGAGATTGAGCTTGACGAGCCACTCGAAGGCGGCGAGATCGGCCGGGCCCGTCTTGCTGATCGTCCGGGTGGCCAGGCCCGTCCCAGCGCAATTAACGCAGAAGTGCACACCGCCGAAGC
>CBFDAY010000091.1:0-9000 GCA_965602895.1 uncultured bacterium | reverse complement strand
GATAAGGCCGATGCCGGCGGAGGTCTTGTCGAACACCTTGCGCGCCTCTTCGATACGGCCCTTTTCAATCAGATCGTCAATAATGCCCTCGGCTCCGCCGACAAGCGGCAGCACAAGCCCGTCGTTGCGGCCCGAAGCGCCATAACCGATCCGTGAGGCCTCGAGCACGATGACCTTTTTTTTCGGGAATGCTTCGGTCAGATAGAGCGCAGTCGCAAGGCCGGTATATCCGCCGCCTATGATTGCAACGTCGGCGACAATGTCGGCCTTCAATGGGCCGAGTAGTGGGGCATCCTCCATTCCGGCGTTTTCGATCCAGTAGCAATTGGATCGCTCGCCGTAGAGTCTTTCGGTGGATGAGGATGAGACGGAGGCATGTTCGGCACAGGCCGCCGCGGCACAACAGCCCGCGACGCTCAGCGCCGCTCCGGAAATAAATGCGCGGCGCGGAATTTTTGGAATCCCCACATCAGCCTTATTATCGGCGTGGTCTGGTGCGATGGGGTCCATTAGGAGAAGTCTCCTATTAGCATTCGTGTCGTGCGAGACGGTTCTCTTCTGGAGCCAATCCGGGAAAAGCGTCCTCCCGATACCGAATCGGAGGAACACCGTCAAGAAACATGCTGAATGACAAACTCGCCGATGCGGTCTATCGCCTGTTGGCCCTCGGGAAGCATCGAGGCAAAGAGGTGCCAAACGTGGATCATGTCTTCCCACGGCTCCAGCACGACGTCCACGCCGGCTTTGCGTGCTTTGTCGGCCAGACGTGTCGAATCATCGAGCAGCACTTCCGATGTCCCTACCTGTATCAGTATGGGGGGCAGCCCGCTCAAATCGGCATAGAGAGGCGAAATGAGAGGTTCGCGCAGGTCCGCATCGCCCGCATAAAGCCTGGCCATTATTCTTACGCCATCAAATGTGACCATCGGGTCGACGTCGGCTTTGGTCTTGTGTGATTCGCCGGTACACTCGAGGTCGAGCCACGGTGAAAGGCACACCGCCGCCGCAGGCAGCGGCTCTTTCGCGTCGCGTAGCTCGGCGAGCGTGGCGACCGTCAGGCCGCCTCCGGCCGAGTCGCCCGCAATCACGATTTTCGAAGGGTCGGCCCCATGCGCCAGCAGCCATTGGTATGCCGCCGTCGAATCCTCAAGCGCGGCCGGGTGGGGATGCTCCGGAGCAAGCCTGTAATCGATCAGTAGCGCCCGAGCCGAAATCGCCCTTGCGATACGCGAGACCATCTCGCGGTGAGTATTGATCGAGCCGATTGAATAGCCGCCTCCATGGAGATAAAGCAGAACGCGGCCCTCCGCCGCGTCGGGGGCGCTGATCCATTCGGCCGGAACATCACGCACCTGCACGGGCTCGCATTGGATGTCTTCCGCTACCTGAAAAATCTGAGCCTCTTCCTCGAAGACGGCTCGTATCTTCTCAATAGGGGCGTCATCATCTATTGGGCGGGCCCTTAACATTTGGATGATCATCTCAAGCTGTTCGCTCGGCATTCAGCCTGCTCCTTTCGGCGGCGATTGCAGCGGACAATGAGGCCTCTTAGGGCATGGGAGAATACATATGCATGAGACTCATGCGGTCAAGCTCCAGACGTGCCTGCCGTCTTTCTTGTGCAGGGTGACATCTTCCTTTTGCTGAAGATGTTCCAGCACGGTCAGGAGAAGCATCATCTTCATCGCCTTGAGCGTGAAGGGTGTGTTCGGCATGAGCGCGTTGAACATGTCGGTGAGCGTTCCCTCTCGTCGGGCCAGGAAGCCTTTCACGTCGCCGATGTATCCATGAGTGCCCTCGATCATACGGTCGAGGAGTTTCCTGACATTATCCTTGCCCCGCACCGGCTCGCCGTGAGCGGGGAGGAATATTTCGACATCCAATTCGCGGACTTTTTCCAGCGAGGCCAGGCCGTCTGCGTAGCTGGAATCCGGGTTGTTGAGGTCTGCGCCGACGCCGCTCTCAAGGTCGACGAGATCGCCGCCCACGAGCGCTCTGTCGTCGGGGATATAGTACGCGATGTGGTCGGGTGTGTGGCCCGGAGTGTGGCAGGCAAGCACTCGCGCGCCGAAGTCAAGCTCCTCGCCGCCTTCCAGAACCTTGTTCACGCGCAGCCCACTGTATGAGCCCCCGGCATAGCGCAGCAGCAGTTTCATCAGGAACGCGGGCGAGCCGATGACCTCGCCGTAGAACTCGCCTATGTCGAGGACAAAAGATTTGAACGCCTCTTCTTGCGACTCTATCCTCGGCCTGCCCCACGAGTGCGCGTACACCTCGGCTCCGTATTCCTTCTGCACGATGACGTCGGCGGTAATATGATCCCAGTGCGAGTGAGTGTGGAGCACGGCGCGCGTTTGCCTCAAGTCGATGCCGTCGGCGGAGGCGGCCTTGAGAAGATCCTTGAACGCGCCACCGACAATGAGACCGCTGTCGATCATGACCTGCCGCTCGCCCTTGATGACGATCACGTTGCTCGAGCCGGCCCCGCGAACCAGCTTTTCCTCAGAGCGCCCCTTGTAGAAGTAGACGTTGTCTGTGATTTTCATTTGTGTCCTCCCGGCCCAGGCATCGACCGTGAAAGAAATCCAGGGTGCATTGAATGATCAAACGCGACGGCTACCGCAGATCATCCAGCCAGGCGGCCTTGTTGTCGAGTTTCCTGGAGAAGAAGCGGCTGCGATCTTTGGCGTAGCGAGCCTGGTTGTGTTTGAGGTATATCCTGTCTCCGATTACGCCGACGATCTCGATCTTGCCCGTATCGTGCGACATGCAGAACTTGAACCGCTTGCTGTGGCCGTCCAGCTTTTTCTTGGCGCCCTCGACGACTTTGATCCCCCTGACGAACGGCACCTGGAAGTGGGTCTTGACCCTGCTGACCGGCCTGCACTGGAACACGTAGTAGGGGTTGACACCGATTCTCACGAGCCTTTTCATCAGCGCCGCCAGCACGTCGGAGTTGTCGTTGACACCTTTCATCAGGACGGTCTGGTTGTTGACGATGATGTTGGCGTTGATAAGCATGTCGATGGCGTCAATCGATTTGTCGGTGATCTCGTTGGGATGGTTGAAGTGGGTGACTATATATAGTCGCCTGTCTTTGGAGGTGATTCTTTTCATCATGGCGGGCAGCGATTTGTCCATCAGGATGCGGTCGGGGAAGGTGACGGGAATCCTGCTTCCGATGCGGATGAAGTCGAGGTGCTTGATTCGGGAAAGCTCCTGCAGGAATTTTTCGATTAATGTCGTGGGAAGCGTGAACGGGTCGCCGCCGCTGATGAGCACGTTGTTGATTTCCTTGTGACTGCGGATGTAGGGCATGGCGTCTTTGAACCTGCTCAGGATCTCCTTGTTGGGCAGGCCGACAAGCCTTTTCCTGAAGCAGAACCTGCAGTAGGCCGCGCACCGGTTGGTGGCGAGGATCAGCGCGGTCTCGCCATACTTGTGCTGCAGGCCGTGCGTCTTGGTGCTCTTTTGCTCGCCGCTTGTATCGTAGGTCCCGGCCGCATTCAGCTCCTCGATCGAGGGGACGATCATTTTTCTTAAAGGGTCCTTCCCGTCGCGGCGGTTTATCAGAGACATGTAGTATCTGCTGATACTCATGGGGTGAATCTCAACGACTTTCTGCAGCATTTTCGCCTCGCGCGGATCCAGCTTGATATGCTTCCCCAGTTCCTCGACGGAGGTGATATTTTCCTTAAGCTCGCTTTGCCATCCCATCTCGCCGCTCTCCTTCCTCTTTTGGAAAAACCCTGCCGAGACCCATGAGCAAATCTGATCCGAGGCCGACTCAATCGGCGAAGTATCTCTCCTGCGATTCCTCGAGCGTTTCCCTGAGGACGCTCGTGAGTTCGTCTATCTGCTCCTCGGTTATGATGAACGGAGGCGCAACCATGAGGTGGTCTCCGCGGCCGTCCTCGCCCTCATAGTAGCCCGGGTAGAAGAACACGCCCTTCATCATGCATTGCATTATTATGTCCATCTTGACGTTCTTCTCCTTCGGGAACGCCTCCTTTGTTTCCTTATCCTTGACAAACTCGATCGCCCACAACATGCCCTTGCCGCGAACGTCGCCGACCATCGGGAGGTCCTTGAGCTGGAGCAGGCTTTCGTGCAGGTAGTTTCCCATTTGCTCGGCGCGAGCGAGCAGGTTCTCCTCCTCGATGATCCGCATGACCTCGTTGCCGACGGCGCACGAGATCGGATGGGCAGAGAAGGTGTACAGGTGCTGGAACTCGGCCTCTTTCTCCTGGAACAATTCGGTGATCTCGCTGCTGACCGCCATGCCCGCCAGCGGAGCGTAACCGCTGCTGACACCCTTGGCGAAGGTCGCGATGTCGGCAACCACGCCGAAATGGTCCATGCCCATCTTCTTGCCCGTTCGCCCGAATCCCGTAACCACCTCGTCAACGATAAACACGACGTCGTATTTGTCGCACGTCTCGCGGATAATCGGGAAATACTCCGGAGGCGGCACAAGCCCTCCACCGGCCGAGGCCACGATCGGCTCGGCGATGAACGCGGCGACCGTCTCGGGACCCTCGGCGAGGATCTTCTTTTCGAGGTCGAGCGCGCAGTCGATGTCGCAGCCGGGATACTCCTTGCCGAACGGACAGCGATAGCAGTAGCACGGCTCGACGCGCGGGTTCTTCCACAACATGGGGAGGAAATCATGCTGGCGCGCCTTGATGTCGCTGATCGAGAGCGTCATAAGCGTCATCCCGTGGTAACTTAGATCACGCGACATGATCTTGTATTTGGAGTCCCTGCCCGCCAGCACCTGGTATTGACGCGAGAGCTTAATGGCCGCCTCGTTCGCCTCGGAGCCGCCCGAGCAGAAATAAACGTTGCGGAGTTTTTCGGGCAAGAACTTCTTGATCCGCTTCACCAGCTCGATCCTCACCTCGGAAGCGAACACCGGCAAAACGTAGGAAACTTGTCCCAGCGCCCGCCCGGCCGCTTCGGCGACTTCCTTTCGGCCATGCCCGATGTTGACGGCCATGGGGCCCCCGGAAGCGTCCAATATCTTCCTGCCGAACGAATCATGCAGGTACACGCCTTCGGTCTTGGTGATGAGGATTGGCGGCACTTCGGGCAACGGCAAAAACATATTGTCGAGAACTTCCTGCATTTCCATAATAGTGTCCTTTCATGGGAGAATGCGCTTGCGCCGGGCTGCGCAATATAATTCAATCCCTGCCGCCCAGATTTTTTCGCGACCGGGTCGTTCTATTCGCTCTCGATAAGCTCCAATATTACGGGCTCGGTGTCCATGTACGCGTAGCGTTGCATGCCCTGCCCCTGTTGTAACACGCCAATCCCTTTTCCCTTGAATTTCTGAATCTCTTTGTCGAAGTCCGATGTGTAAACGGCTATGTGGTGTATTCCCTCTCCGTGTTCTCGAAGGAAATCCACGTGTATCGAGGGACCGTCCTTTATCTCGATGAGTTCCAACTGGACCGGCCCTAACTGAGCGAAGGCCAGCTTGCCCTTGATCGTTATTTCGCGGCCGTCCCCCAAAACAGCGGGCTCCTCGCCTTCAACGACGACAAATGCCCCCTCTCCAAAAAGCTTTTCGTAAGATCTTATGCATTCGTCGACATTGCGCACCACGATTCCGACCTGGTCTATGCGGTCGAAGAGCGAGCCTTGTTCTTTATTTTTGTCCTCTGTCATCCTCTCTACCTCAATCACACATCTCATCAACTTCCGACAGCACTCTATTAAGCACATCTATGCCGAAATCGATCTCGTCGTCCGAGATCGTCAGCGGCGGCGCGACGCGGATGGTGTTTGGCACCGCCGAGCCCACCATCAGGCCCTCCATGACGCATTTTTCCAGTATGAGCGATTCCGGATATATCGAGATGTCGCCGCCGAAAGTCGCGAAGCGGTCCTCTTTGACAAACGGCTCCATCGTCTCCTTGTTCTTGACTACCTCGAAGACACCGAGCAGCCCGGTGCTCTGAGCCATGCCGACACAACGGTGCTCGCCTTCGAGCTCTTTCAATCTCTTATCGAGATATTTTCCTTTTTGCGCCGATACCTCCGGAATGTTCTCCTCGATCATGAACTCGACCGCAGCAGCAACGCTCGCGGCTACGACCGGATGCCCGGCGTGAGTGCTCCCGGTCCAATAGCGGTATTTGTCGAGTTCCCGGGCGATGTTTTTCGACACAACCACGCCACCCACCGGCAGCGCGCATCCGTTCATGCCCTTGCCCATCGTCATGATGTCGGGCGTAACGCCGTCGTAGAGCTGATAGGCGAACCATTTGCCGCACCTGCCGAAGCCGCAGATTACCTCGTCGTCGATCCATAGAATTCCGAGGCGACGCGTCATCTCGCGCAGTTGCGGAATGTATTCGGGCGGCGGATCGATCGCCGAGCCGCCGTAGAATATCTCCGTAACGAATGCGGCGACGGTCTCGGCCCCTATGCTCTTAATGAGGTTTTCGGACGCGTGGATGCAGGGGAGCGTCCCGTCATCCATCTTGCACGACGGATATGTATGCCCCACCGAACATCGGAAACAGTATGGCGCCGGCACGACGTGAAACCCGGCGCCGGGGAAATTCGGCACGTCGCGTATCTCATCGGACATTGTGGAGGCCAGGGTGGAACGATAGTACCGGTTGCGCGAGGCCCCCGCCGCGCCGCTTGTGGAACCATGATAGGCGTACTCGCGCGTGATGATGTTGGGACGACCGGTCATCTGTTTCGCGATCGCGAACGCCTGCTCGTTGGCCTCGCTGCCGGTGTTGACGAACCGGATGCGGCCCGCCCAGTCGTCGGGTCCGAGTATATCTTCCATGATGAGCTTGGCGGCGCGCGTGCGATACTCGGTGCAGAAAATCTCCTGCACGAATCCCACCGTGTCGAGCGCGTCCTTTATCGCAGCCGTGACGCGCGGGTGCCTGTAGCCGAGGTTGTTGCCGATGATCTGGCTCACAAAGTCCAGAAGCTTCATCCCGTTGGCGAGATAAACATAGTTGCCCTCTGTCCGCACGACCGGCAGGAACCGGGTTTCCTCCACCGATTGCTTCACATGAAGATAGTACTTCATGTCCCATTCATGAATCTGTTCCCAATCAATATCCTTCGACATCTGACTTTTCTCCCTCTTTCAGGAAAGAACGCTGCCATTCTGGAAAATGAGACGCGCCGGAAGAATGCTAATCCATTATACAGTCCCCCGCCCCGACGATTCAAGGAGGCAAATCACAGGGAGTGCAAACGGCGAAGTCGACGGGAAACACAAGAGTTCTATCCGGCTATCCCGGCCCGGTTGTCGGCCCGCCTCTTTCCGGATGTTGAGGAGCCGGCTTAATCGAGAGCGAGCACAAAGCGCCCAGCAACGCAAAGACTGCGAGCGCAGCGAATATGGGCAGATATGTTCCAAGCCTGTCGAAAACCACTCCCGGCGCCACGGGTCCTATGGCGCTTCCGACGGCGCCCGCAATCACGAGGTTGCCGTAAATCGACCCAAAGTTCTTGATGCCCAGGTTGCCGACGGTCAGCAGGGGATACAGCGTGAGCGGCGCGCCGCACGCGAAGCCGTAGAGGGCGGCGAAGCCCATGGCGACCCAGTAGGGCTGGGCGAACATCAAAATAAAAATCGAAGCGGAATACAGAACAAAAGCGCCGGCCATGGCTTTTTTCGCCCCCCATCGATCGGCGACCGGGCCGAACGCCAGCTTCCCGAACACCATCACTCCCATCACGACGCTCCACGCGAAGGCCGCCTTTGTCGGCGAATGCCCGATGTCCGTGAGAAATGCCACGCAATGATTGTGTATCCCGTTTGCGACAACCGCGACGGTGAACATGATCGCGGCGATCAGCCAGAATACGGGCAGCCTGAGCGCCTCTCTCGGCGTGACCCCCCAGTCGTCCTCGGTTCCGTTTGCGGCGTCATCAGCGCTCATGTACGGCTCGAGCCCCATCTTGGACGGGCGGTCGCGTATGATAAAAAGTATTACGGGAACAACGACGAGCAGGATCAATGCGCCGCAGATCGAAAATGCGGCCCTCCAACTGTAATTGAGGATAACCCAGTTCGCCGCCGGGGCCATGAACACGCCGCCGACGCTCGTGCCGACGAATGCCAAACTCATCGCCGTTCCCCTTCGCGACACGAACCAGTTCGAGAGGATCAACGAGCACGGAATTATAGTGGCACACGTCAGCCCGCAACCGGTAAGGAAAAAAACCACATTGAGCTGCCACAGGCTCGTCACGAGGGCGGAAATGATTAGCCCGACGCCGACAACGAGCGCGCCCGACGCCATGACCGGCTTCGCGCCGAAGCGATCTATCAGCCTGCCGGCCAGCGGCGCCATCAGCGCCATGCCGACGGACCTAATGGATAGAGCCATCGAAAGCATTCCGCGGCTCCAGCCCATATCCTCCGTGATCGGCTGGAGAAAAATGCCGAAGGAGTTGATGAACATTCCCCACAGCATGAACAGCGTGATGAAGCACGCGCCCACGATGTAATAGCCGTAGAACGGCTTCCAATTCGGGTTCATCGATCAAGCTTTCCCATGAAATCGAGCGAGAATGCACTGCTCGCGGGCGTTCCGGTCGCCGGCCGGGCGCAAGGGCAAAGGCCGCATGGTAAGCCTTTCTTCTCCGCCGCGCGGGCGCCGGGCCGGTTAATCCCGCCGTCTTACATATTGATTTCTTCGCCGGGCCGGTATTCGCGCTCAAGGTTGGCGCGGATGTCGGCCTCGTCCATCCATACGGGCTTGGTGCGGCGCTCGACAAACAGCGGCGACTGGTCGGCGAAGTGGGGCGATTTCTCATCGAGGGTCGCGCTGCCGTACTGGTGAATGCTGCGAGAGGTGACGCCGTTTTCATCAAAAGTGACCATGAGCACGTAACAGTCGCCGGCCCTGCCCGTGACGGTCCCGTTTTTGAGGTCGCCGCCGTAAACCGCGTGCAGTATGTCCGGTCCGCCGCCGATGCCGAGGTCGACATTGCCGCGACGAAGGCGGTTGA
>CBFDAY010000090.1:0-9043 GCA_965602895.1 uncultured bacterium | reverse complement strand
AGCGCGCCGACCTGGTGCGTCAGTCGCGCGCGACGGAAATCCATATCGTCGGCGGAGCCCATCCGACATGGCCCTTTTCGCGATATGTCGAGATGATGAGCCGGTTGCGCGACGCCTATCCGGGCGTGCATCTGCAGGCTTTCACGGCGGTCGAGATAGCGCATATTGCCGAAATTGCGGGCCTCGGCGTGAGCGAGACGCTCCAACGGCTCAAAGACGCCGGACTCGGCTCTCTTCCGGGCGGCGGGGCGGAAGTCTTCTCCCCTCGGGTACGCTCGCTTGTTTGCCCCGAGAAGCTGCCGGGGGACAAATGGCTGGAGGTCATGCGCGAGGCGCACAAGCTAGGCATTCGCAGCAATGCGACGATGCTGTACGGTCACGTGGAGACCGACGAGGAGCGCATAGACCACATGGTAAGGCTGCGCGGGCTGCAGGACGAGACGGGCGAGTTCATGAGCTTTATCCCTCTCGCGTTCCACCCGGCAAATACGGACTTGAGCGACATGGCCTCGACGACCGGCCTGACCGACCTGAAGACGCTCGCCATCGGCAGGCTCATGCTTGATAATTTCGACCACATCAAGGCGTTCTGGATAATGCTCGGCATAAAGCTGGCGCAGGTCTCGCTCCGGTTCGGTGTTGACGACATCGACGGCACGGTCGTTGAAGAGCGCATCACTCACGCCGCAGGCGCTGAGACACCGCAGGCGCTGACGGTTAGTGAGTTGGAGCGCCTCATCGTCGAGGCCGGCCGCGTTCCTGTCGAGCGTGACACGCTCTATAACAGGGTGGAGCGAGCGGCGTCGGAGGGCTCCGGTGATGCATAACGCGCCGGCGCCCCTTCGCGTGGGCGCAGTTTCGTTTGTGAACGCCAGGCCTTTGGTGCGATTCCTTGATCCCGCCGATCCGCCCCCGATCGAGTTGGCCCTGGAAGTACCCAGCCTGCTAACCGGGATGATGCAGCGGCGCGAACTCGAGGTCGCGATGCTGCCCTCTATCGAATACTTTAGGGACGGCGGCTACAGGATAATTCCCGGCATATCCATCTCCGCCGACGGAATGGTTGAAAGCGTCCGAGTCTACTCAAAAACCCCGATAGAGGATATCCGCCTGCTTGCCCTCGATGAAAGCTCCCGGACGTCGGCGGCTCTCGTGAAGATTCTGCTCAAGAGAAAACTCGGCGCTCTGCCCGGTTTCATGAATTGCGCGCCCGACACCAAGCTGGACGCCATCGAGGCCGACGCCATGCTTCTGATAGGCGATTCGGCGATGACTTTCCGGTCCTCTTGCGTCAGGGAGACTCTCGATCTCGGCGAGGAATGGAAGAGGCTGACCGGGCTCCCGTTCGTGTATGCGATGTGGGTCGTTCAAAGGGATATCGAGATTGGCGGGCTCGGTGAAAAACTGCAGAAGGCGCGCGATCGGGGGCTGGATAACCTTGCGCAAATATCCCATGAGGCCGGCCGGGATACCGGCCTGGCCGCTGAGATCTGCATGAACTACCTTAAGAACATAATGAAGTACGGGCTGGGCGAGCGGGAGGTCGAGGCCCTGAGGCTTTTCCAGCAATTTGGCGCCGAGGACGGGCTGTGCCCGGGAGGGGTCGAGATTGAATTCGAGGGTTGACGACATCCTTGGCGCGTGCATGGAAGGCGAACGCCTGGGCGAAGAGGCCGCGATTGCGCTTTTCCAATCGGACGACCTCCTGTCGCTGGGCGCGGCGGCCGACCGGATGCGCGCGCGTATGCACCCGGAGGGGAGGGTCACATATGTCATAGACCGCAACATCAACTACACCAACGTCTGCGTGTCCGGCTGCAAGTTCTGCGCGTTCTATCGGGCGATTGACTCCCCGGAGGCGTACGTTCTCTCTCATGAGGAGCTGGCCCGAAAGATCGAGGAAACCATCGAGCTTGGAGGCACGCAAATACTGATGCAGGGCGGAATGCATCCAGACCTGGATATTGGCTTCTACTGCGAGATGCTGGAGTTCATCAAGCGGGAGTTCGATATTCACATCCACGCGTTTTCACCGCCGGAGATCATTCATCTCGCCGGGATCGAAGGCATGACGTTGGAGGAGGTTATCTCACGGCTGCGACATGCGGGTCTCGACACGATCCCCGGCGGGGGCGCGGAAATTCTCTCGGAGCGCGTTCGCTCCGAGATCAGCCCGCACAAGTGCACCGCCGACGAATGGCTCGATGTAATGATGACGGCTCACAACATGGGAATGCGGACCACGGCCACAATGATGTTTGCGCACGTTGAGGACTATGCCGAACGGGTCGAGCACCTGGCAAGGGTTCGCGGGCTGCAGGATTCTACGGGCGGGTTCACGGCCTTCATACCCTGGACATTCCAGCCGCTCAATACGGTAATCGGCGGCATGGCGGCGGGCGGCGTGGAATATCTGAAGACGCTTGCCATTTCGCGCCTGTTTCTCGACAACTTCGCGAACATACAGGCCTCGTGGGTGACGCAGGGCTCGAAAATCGCGCAGCTTGCGCTCCGATTCGGCGCAAACGACCTCGGCAGCACGATGATAGAGGAGAACGTCGTGCGCGCCGCCGGCGTGAGCTTCAGGATGAGCCTCGGAGAAATGAGGGCCATAATCGAGGACGCAGGCTTTGCTCCCCGTCAGCGCGACTGTTATTATAATATCCTGGATGATCCGTCAAACAGCGAGGCCACACGACATGAGCAATGCCAGAACACTTGAGTTCCCACAGGGTTTTCTCTGGGGCGCCGCGACGGCGTCGCATCAGGTGGAGGGCGGCAACAGCAACAACGATTGGTGGGGGTGGGAGCGTCTCGGCGGAAAGATAGCCGACGGAACCACCTCCGAGACCGCCTGCGACCAATACAACAGGTATGAAGAGGACTTCGACCTGGCCAAGAAGCTCGGCCACAACACTCACCGGCTGTCGCTTGAATGGAGCCGCATCGAGCCGAAAGAAGGGGTCTTCTCGTCGACTCAGCTCAAGCATTACAGGCGCGTCCTCGAAGCGCTTTGCAACCGGGGAATCGAGCCGATGGTCACCCTGCATCATTTCACCAATCCGATCTGGCTTGCCGGGAGCGGCGGCTGGGAAAACGGCAAGGTGGTCGAGTATTTCGCGCGCTATGCGAAAGTAGTGGCCGGTGAGCTTGGCGGGGTCGTGCGTTTGTGGAACACAATAAACGAGCCCACCGTATATTCCTATTTGAGCTATGTGGAGGGCGCCTGGCCGCCAGGCGCGACGAGCTTCCGGAGCGCGGCGATTGTCATGGCGAATATGCTTCGCGCGCATGCGCTCGCCTATCACATCATTCACGAAGCCTCGCCGGGAGTTGGCTGCGAGGTCGGCATTGCAAAACATATCCGGGTTTTCGACCCGTTTCGCCGGCTTCACCCTGGCGACAGGGCGCTGGCGTGGCTGAGCGACTTCATTTTCAATCGGTGGTTCCTGGATGCCGTGGACACCGGCAGGCTCGCATGGCCCATAGGAATCGGCCAGAAAGTGCAGCTTCTTGCCGGGACGCAGGATTTCATCGGGCTGAACTACTATACGCGCGACATGACGAAATTCAACCCGCTCATGCCGCATAATGCTTTTATCGAAAACATCACGCGGCCCGGCTCCGACGTGAATAGTCTGGGATGGGAAATATATCCGGAAGGGCTCTACAATACCCTGATGTGGCTTGGACGCTACAGCAAGCCGATATACATCACCGAAAACGGAATTCCCGCCGCTGACGACTCACAAAGGCTCACATACTTGCGCGATCATCTGGCTCAGGCGCACAAAGCCATCTCGCACGGCGCCGATGTGCGCGGCTATTTTCACTGGTCGCTGCTGGACAACTTCGAGTGGGCCGATGGGCTGACTCCCCGGTTCGGCTTGATCGAGATGGATTACGAAACGCTGCAGCGCACTCCGCGGCCAAGCGCTTATGTCTATGCCAGGATTGCGACCGAGAACAGGCTCGACCCCGCTTGGTTCGATTGACTCTCAGGCATGAAATAGGTCGGGCACTAACGCAGCTCACCACCCCTTACCCTAATATGATTGCATCGAGTCATCAATGCTCAACCCGGGGTTAAACATCGCTAAAATCCGGGCAGGTTCCCCGTTTCAAGCGCCCAATCAGTCGGGATCGGTCGTGGAAACGACGGTTTTGCGGCGGCTGTCGGGGGAATCGGATGGAGATGGAGGCTTCCAGACGGCTCTGAAACCCCTGCGAGGAAGCTTGTGGAAATCCCGGTCGCCCGGTTCAGGCTGTCGACCACGCCCCTTGCTGAAAAGGCCCAGCGAAATGGCCTGGACAAATGAGAACGAGGGCGGCTGTTCGGCGAGCCCTTGCCGCTCGTGGCTTTCATCGACGATTCGGAGAACGGTGGATCCTATGGCGATCCGGTCGCCGATAACGAGCGTTGTCTCAGCGACGGGTTTGCCGTTGACGGACGTGCCGTTTCGTGTGCCAAGGTCTGTGAGAAAAAGTGACTCGCCGATTTTTCGGATTTTGCAATGGTTGCGGGATATCTGCGGGTCGGAAAGCCTGATCCGGTTGCCCGTGTCGCGGCCAAGCGTGTTGATGCCGTCGTGCAGCCGGAAAAGCGTTCCTTTCCCATTGCCCTTTTCGATAATGATCTGCACGAAGCGTCTCCCATTTTTTATCCCGGCCGCACGGTGGCTGAGCGCCGGTGTGAATGGGAATTGGTCTGCCCCATATTCTACAACTGCAAATAAATAATGTCAACCCTAATACGAAAAATTGGACTTCGTCTGGATAGATTCGTCTTTTTCTCGCATTTTTTCGGCGAATCGGATATAATTAGCTAAAATATTTGATTTGCATCGTACAAAAGTCGTATTCGACGCCGGGGATTAAGGGAGATCCAACGAAAAAGACACGGTGTTTTTTCTGCATCCTGCAAATCGGTGGGAATATGCAAAGCGCCACACAAAATAAATTCGGCCGATTCCTATTGTCGAACTCATTTACAACAAAGAAAGTTTTTAAGTGATGGCGGAATCGAAGAGGATGAAATCTGAAAAAAAGAAGATCGGCGAACTCCTCGTCGAGAATGGCTACGTCACGACCCAGCAGGTGCAGGAGGCTCTGAGGCTCCAGCAGACCAGGAACGAAAGAATATGCAACATCTTAATCGACCTCGGTTATCTGAGCGAGAAGGATTTCCTGGAGTTTCATGTCATGATCCCGGGGGCAGCAAGCATAGATCTCTCGGCCTGCGAAATCGAGCAGGAGATCATAGACCTTATCCCGAGACATCTCGCGCGGCGCCTTGAACTCGTGCCGATAGGAAAGCTTGCAAGCTCCCTGACGGTAGCCATGGTTTGTCCCATCGACAGGGCCGGGCGCGATGAGCTGGAAGAGGCAACTGGCCTCAAAGTGAGGCCGGTACTTTGTTCCCGGCGGGCGGTATTCGCGGCAATCGACAGATATTACGGAGAATCCGAGCAGCGCGCTCCGGCGCAAAAGCATAAAGAAGACCTCCCCGAACTCGAACAGACCCTGAAACTGCGCAGGATCGCAAAGCTGGTTGAAGAAATCGCGGACATTCCTACTCTTCCAACCATCGTCAATACGATCACCGAAATAGTCAACGATCCTGATTCGTCGGCCTCGGACCTGGCTAAAGTAATCAACACTGACGTCGGACTCTCCTCCAAGATATTAAAGCTCGCCAACTCGGCTGCGTTCGGATTCTCAAGGGAGATCTCAGACATCCAGCACGCCATAACATTGCTCGGGTTCGGGCAAACTCAGGCGCTCGCCCTGTCGGTTCCGGTTTTCGAGAACCTGATTAAGATAGCCGATTTTGATTTTGCCTCCTTTTGGGCCCATTCACTTCGTTGTGCGCGGTTTTCAAGATTGCTTTCGCTTAATTTAAAGGGGCGCCGTGCGGAACCGGCTTTCGTGGCCGGTCTGCTCCATGACATCGGGCGGGTCGTATTGGCAATGGACATGCGCCGCAAACTGGAGGAGGCCGACACGCTACGGTCTGAAACCGATATGTCATCCATAGAGGCCGAGGAAAAGATGCTCGGGACCACTCACGCGGAGGTTGGTTATCATCTGGGAGAGCACTGGCTTTTGCCCCCCGCTTTGACCGCCGCAATACGTTACCATCATTCGCCCGAGATGCAGCCGGAACCGCCGCAGGATGTCGTTAACATAGTCTTTTTGGCAAATACCTTTTGCGAAATGGGCGGATCCGAATTGGAGGAGATAGCGGATTTCGACGACAGGACACGTCAGGTCCTGGAAGACCTGGGAATATCCGAAGTCAGCATGCAAAAGACGTTGGAATCCTATTGCACTATGCAGGCGTCTCCGGACATTGAGTTGTTCTAGTGCTTTCGGTCCGGCCCCGTATTCGCGCCCGTGCATGCTTTCCCGAGGGTTATCCCTTATCGGATCGCCCATTATGAGCGGCCGCCCGTTTGTTCCCCGGCGAATCTTTTTGAAACCCTGAAAGGCAAAGGAGACATAAGATGGCCAAAGTGCTCGTTGTGTACTATACCCGTACAGGCAATACCAAGGCGATGGCCGAATTCGTCGCGGCCGGAGCCGAGAAGGAAGGCGCGGATGTTACCCTGAAAGACGTTGAGGAAACCAGACCCGAGGAATTGCTGCAATACGACGCGATCGCGGCCGGATCGCCGACTTACTACGGCGGAATGGCGGGAAAACTGAAGGAATTCTTCGATGCGAGCGTGGCGCATCACGGCAAATTATCCGGCAAAGTAGGCGGCGCTTTCTCCTCTTCCATGAATATCGGCGGCGGAAACGAAACAACTGTCCTCGACATCCTGCACGTCATGCTGATTCACGGAATGATCGTTCAAGGAACCTCCGAGGGAGATCACTATGGGCCCGTCTCTATCGACGCGCCGGACGACAGGGCCCGGACCCAGTGCCAAGCGCTCGGAAGACGCGTCGCTTCGCTGGCAAAAGCCTTGTTTGGGTAACGGCGCCTGATGAGACGACAAGATCGCCGGTCCCGGGCACAATGATAATACGATTTTGTAATATCCTGCCGGAAATTATCAGCCCTTTCAACCTGCACAAAGCTCTTTTGCCTTCCTAACTATTTGTAGCATCTCAAGTTACGCTGATGTGAAAAATGCCGGCGATTATGGCACATCTTATGCTCTCCTATTTCTTCGCAACCGCCTTTGCATGGATCTTTGGAAGGAGGGTTCCCTATGGGTTGGGTTTCATATCTTATCGACGCAAGCCGGCTTGTTGACGCGTGGAGCTATGCGCAAGAGCATCCCGGAATGGTTCTCGCGGTGGGGGCCATGGTGTTTTTCCTGCTGAGGGGAAACTTGCGGGCGACGCTGATTTTGGCCTTCGGCGTGACGCTGTGCTGGGCAAATTATTACATAATTGCACAGCAGATCATCTTTGCCGTTCCGCTGGTCTACGCAGTGGGGTTCGCGGCCGTCTCGACCATTACGCTGATTCTTCTGGTGTACCAGTTCATTCAGACGGCCTGAAACGGTCGGCGGCCCGCGGGCGTTTTGGCGGGCCGAAAGGGTATCACAGGGGAGCGGATTTCGAACGGCTCGGCTTCATCCATCCCGGCTAGCCTTCCAGGATGAAAGTGATGTTCATCTGTACGCGATATTCCAAAATCTTTCCGTTTTCGACAGCCGCCTTCATCGATACAACGTGAAGGCCGGTGATGCCGCGCAGGGTTTTGCTTGCGCGATTCAGACCCTCGCTTACCGCATCATCAAAACTTTTCGTCGATGAAGCAATTATCTCCGTCACTCTTGCAACTGCCATCTTGTCACCTCCATGGTTGCTCCACTCCCCTGCCCCGCCCATGATACAGATTATATCATCTATTTGGCGCTCGTGACACGAGCGACCCAAGCCTTTTGTTTTGGCTTTCAGCCCCAACCGGTCCGGCGGCTGAGAAGCCTCGGAAATCTTTTGCGTCCGTATGCGATTCAGGAGCCTTTTTCGATCGCGTCGATCCACTCGAGCACCTGCTTATCGGAGCCGCCGAGATCGAGATATCTCCTGTAGTTCTCCAGGGCCTTCTGGTCGTCGACAATGTAGTCGTCGTAGATTATGCCGAGGTTGATGAAGGTGTCGGACAGTTTGGGATCGAGCCGCTTGGCCTCATTGAGTTCCCGAACGGCCTCCTCGTAGAGGCCGAGATGCTTGTAGATATCGCCGAGGTTGCAGTGCGCCACGGCACTGTCCGGATCGATGGAAATGGCTATCTTAAGCGCGTCCGCCGAGCGGCCGTATTTGGCGTCGTTGTGGTAGAGGCGCGCCAGATCGATGTAACACGCGGAGCATCTCCGTGTGAGTTTTTTGTTTTCTGTGGAAACCGAGCCGTAGGATTGCAGAGCCCGGTCCAGTGACGACAATTCCTCGTATGAAAGCTTGTCGAGGAAATCCTCATTCCCCAACTGCATCATCTGCCTGAGCTTATCCAGCAGAGGGCCTTTATCGGGCGTTTCCTTCTTGGACAGCCTTCTTTCGGCGGCCGGTTCTTCCTCGTCCCCGTCCGTGTCTCCTTCTTCAGGCGTCGCGCGACCCAGAAGCTGGTCCAGTTCTGCGAAAAAGGCCTCCATGGTCTTCTTGTCGCCGCCGTCGATCCAGTATTTTCGGCGGTTCTTCGCCGACAGCTCAACGCGGGTGGTTTTTTCGTCGATCTTTTTCACCTTGGCCGTGGTGGTTCCGGAGTCGTCGGGCTTCTTAAAGGTGATAATGCCCTCGCTGTGCTTGACATACTTGGCGCTGCTGTTGTCTATATGCCTGAGCGCATTCAGAGCCGCACGAAACGTCGTGTCGTAGTCGGATTGATACGTGCGGATATTCTCCGAAGACTTTAATATATTGATATCCGGCGCCTGCGACGGTCTTAGCTTTTTCGCCGAACCGCACGCCATGAATCCAAGCAGCGCGACGAGGCCGGCGGCGACAACAATCTTTCTCATAAAGACTCCCCACCCGTGATTTTTCTATAGCCTTCGTGTGCCCGCGACAGAAGCCCGGGAAAGCCCTT
>CBFDAY010000089.1:0-9058 GCA_965602895.1 uncultured bacterium | reverse complement strand
AATCGACCCGAATGGGCGGATTCTCCTGGCCTCGCAAAAGGCCGGAAAAGGGTTGGAAGCGACGCCTCAAGGAAAACCGATGTCGTCGGAAGATTCGGGGAAGAAGAGCTCAGGGCGGCACAAGCCTTCCGACGGGACGGTACAGAATGATCCCAGCCTTGATATGGCATGATAAATAAATAGTATTTATTAATTCTGCGGATATCCCACGGGCTGGAGCAGATGTGTTTATAGAATACAATTCATTGATATAATGCAATTTATCATATATCTAGGCAGGAATATGATTTTTCCCTTGACAAGTCTGTCCTGAAATGATTAGATATAATTAAATAGTGTTTAGATAATGGAGACGCCAAAGCCGATGGGTTCCAGGGCTCGCACAATCGAGGACAAAGAACAGAGAAGACGGCTGCTGCTTGAAGCCGCCAAAACGCTCTTCTTCGACAGGGGCCTTCAGGGCGCTACCATAGAAATGATAACGACCGAGGTGGGCTTGAGCCCCGGCGCATTTTACGGCTATTTCAAAAGCAAGCTGGAGATATACCTGACGCTCTATTCCGAGGCAATCGATATCTTTCATGACATGGCGAAACAGGCGATCTCGTGGCCGGGCATGACCGCCCTCGCCCGGATTTCCGCGATAATAAGCGCTTATCACCGCTTCTATATTGACCACACCGAGCACTTCGATATCCTCGCATTCATGCACATACGTCAGGAGGAATTCAAACAACCCAGCCACATGAGTTCGATGCTCGACGAGAAGGCGCTTAAGCTGCTGAGGATGCTGGAGGGTGTTATTAAGGAAGGCGTCGAGAGCGGCGAACTCGCCCCGATGGACACATGGAAGGCGACTAACGTTCTGTGGGGCATGATGGACGGGCTCATGGCGCTCGCCGAACGCAAGAACTTGATGTTCATCGAAGTGGAATTGGAAGAACTGATCAGGCAAGCGCTCGAGATAGTTTTCTACGGTATGGCAAAACGGAATGACGCCCCGGCGCCTCCTTCAACATGAGCGACTCGCAAGGGCATGACATCGGCAGATCAACAGGGAACATATGGTTCGTCGGACAACAGAAGGAGAGGAACCCCAATGAAAGAGCAGATATTCCGGGAAATCGCCGACAGCGTCGTCGAAGGGAATTACGAAAAAACCGTGGAACTCTGTGGCCGGGCGCTGCAAGAAGGGCACACCGCCGAGGAGATCGTCGTGGATGGGCTGTCCTCCGGCATGACCAAATGCGGAAAAAAATATGGCAACAAGGGGATGTTCCTCGACACCATCCTCTGGAGCACGGCCGCGTTCCAGATGGGGCTAGCCTCAGTTTCGTCTGAATCTGAAGCGGAACAGATCCCAAAATCCGGCAAGGTGGTGCTGGGAGTCATGGACGGCCCGTGGACTATCGGCAAGGACATCGTCTCGGCGGTGCTGAGCGCGAACAACTTCGAGGTCATCGACGCGGGCTCCGACGTCTCGCCGGAAAGGGTCGCCGAAGCGGTCAAGGACAGCGGAGCCGGCATCGTGGCGATTGGCCTGTATCTTTCCTACAGGGCGGATACAATTCGACAGTTGGAAGAAGAACTCTTCAAGGCCGGTCTGCGCCACAAAACGAAGATCATACTCAGCGGCCCCTCGGCCAACCGAAAGCTCGCCGGTGAATTCGGAGCGGACGCTTACGCGAAAACGGCGGAAGACGTTGCCGATCTCGCCCTGAAGGCGATCGACGAGCGGAAATCCGAAATGACACCGCGCGAGCGGGTGATGGCATCGCTCAATCACAAGGAACCCGACCGCGTGCCGCTCGTTCCGTTTGCGATGACGTTCTCCGCCAAATTCGCGGGCATTCCCTTCAAGAAGTACGTTTCCGACGCCGCCGCCCTCGCCGAAGCCGAGGTGAAGACGGCGCGGGCGTTCGGCTGGGACGCGGCGATCGTCTCCACCGACGTGGGCGCATACGCAAGCGCGTTCGGGGCGGATGTGCACATGCCCGACGATGACGTGCCAAGGCTGGTGGGCCCCGCGATACGCCCCGAGTGCGCGCGCGAGGATTTCGAGAAACTTGGCCCTCCGGAGAGCTATATCGACAGAGGACGCGTCGCCGATATGATACAGGCCGTCGGGCTGATAAAAAAGGAAGTCGGCGATGAACTCGCCATTATCGGGTGGACGGAAGGCCCGTTCCAGGGAGTCATGCTTCTCTTCGGGGCCGACCCCAGGGCGCTGTTTCTGACGAGGCAGGATCCGGGCCTGCTGAAGGAGATGATCGCGTGGTACGGCGAGTTCGAGCTGGCGGTGGCCAAAGCCATGATCGACGCCGGCGCCGACATCATCGGAGCGGGCGAGTCGGTCGGCTACTTCATGTCGCCGGAGACATTTATCGAATACGTTCATCCATTCGAAAAGGAAATTTTCAAGAAGATCAGCGATTACGGCGCGCCCGTGCTGATCCATTGCTGCGGCTATGTGCCTCAATGTATCGGGTTCGCAAGCGAAGTCAACCCTGGCGGCGCCATCCAGTTCGATTACCAGGTCAACCTCGCCAAGGCAAAAAAACAGATCGGCGACGCTGTGACGATTATGGGGAACCTTGACTGTAACCGGCTGCTGCATCTGGGTTCCGAAAAAGATGTTCTGAGGGCATGCAAGAAAGCCATCGAGCAGGCCGGTCCCGGTGGAGGCTTCTGGCTGAGCGGAGGATGCGAGATCCCGAGAGATATGCCGTATGAAAACATGCGGGCAATGCTGAGGGCCGTGAAAGAATACGGCCGATACCCGATCGGCGGCGATTCCTCCGGCGGATGAGACCGCCCGGGCGGCTCCACATGCTCGCGACGCGCCGGCTTCGCGCAAAGCAAACTGCTCGGAGCATATTATGGCCGCAAAAACCGACGGGGGCTTCCGGCCGGTCATTCTATGTCGTGGGACGTTTCTCTGAAACTATGGATGGCAGGGGGAACTGAAACAAGCTACTTTTTCCGAGGAGGCAGGAGTTTCAGGACTGAAGAGAAATCAGTTGTGGACGACTGCGCGGCCTCGACGTTCTCTTTCTTTATCTGCTCGTACACTTCCCGGCGATGCACCGAGATATCCTTCGGAGCCGTGATGCCCAGCCTGACCTGATCGCCCTCGACCCCAAGCACCGTGACGGCGATCTCGTCACCGATTATGATGCTCTCATTTCTCTTCCGAGTCAGCACAAGCATGGCCTGGGGTCTCCCGTGCAAGCACTCGGTGCTTGGTCGTATAGCGAGGGTCCGAGAGGATGAATTGTTTTGCCTTTCGGGCGGACTTATTGATGACGACCGGTCCCATCAGGTTGACGGTCATCTCCTGCGGATCCTGCGGTATGGTCACGACGACGAATACCGATCCCTCAACGGCCGACTTCAGCTCGATGTCCTCGGACTCCTCGACGGACAGCGCGATCCCATAATCCGGAAAGACGAGGGCGGGATCGATCAGAATGAAGCAAAGGGCGGGATCGTCCACGCATTGCCAGTGCATGAACGGGACCTCGGCATCCTCGAACGACAGCAGCGCGTAGCGGCGTGAAGCGGGGAAACCGATCATGCCCAAAGGCATCTCGATGATTTGATCCTCGGAAATCTCGATCTCGCCCAGCACCCTCGTGTCTATCTTCATGATTACAACCCAACTCCCGGTCCGGCGCATGCGTCAAAGCCGGCTGAATCAGCTCAGGAAACTGAAAATGGTCGGCTGGATAACCGCGAGAGTGGTTTCCAGGGCCGCCTCATAAATGACTCCGTTGTTCATCAGTTTCGTCGCGAACTCCGTGAGGTCGGCCTCCTCCGTCTCGGATCGCAACTTTTCAAAGCTCAGGTCCAGATCCATCAGGCGCTCCCGCGCAAACGATATCTGCAGGACCTGCTGCCCGGTGCCGGCCCGAGCGTCGATGATATGAGAGATCGCATCATCGACGTTTGCGATCAACTGCGTCAGTCGCTCCGGATCGTTATTGAGCAGCGCCTGTTTCACCTCCGCAAACGTTTCGAACAGTCCCGGCGCGAACAGGCCCAGCTCTTCCGCCGTCGTGCCGTCGCCTTCGCTGACGATTATTATGGGCGTGTCCCCGATCTGAGACGTAATGACGAGCCGTGTGCCCGTCGTGTCGACCGCCGCGTCGACCCGGACACCCGCCCGCTCGATCGCCGCCAGCACGTTGCCGACCGTTACGGCTCCGCTCAGGTCGACCGACGCCGAGAGTTCGCCGTTCGTGATGCGGATAACCCCCATCGACAGTCCCACGCCTCCGCCCAGGAGTGAAAGGGGAGTCGAGAGCGTTCCCGCCGGGTCGAGCCTCGCGCCCTGAAGCGTGTCGCCGAAACCCGTGCCGAGCAGGCCCAGGTCGGCCGCCGTCGCGCCGCCGGCTTCGGCCACGGTGATCTGGCTGCGCCCGACGCTGACCGTGTCGGTAAGATCGATGCCGCTGCCGTCGCTCGCAAGAGACGCCGTTACGTTGAAGCCGGGGCCGGTAAATGCGTTTATCGCCGTGATCACGTCGCCGACCGTGCTCGCGCCCGATATATCGACAGTGACCGTGTTGCCGTCGCGATCCGTTATGTCGAATGTGCCCGGGGCAAGGTCGACACCCGCTCCAAAGTTGAGATCGGCGAGCAGCGTACCGGCAGTCGCGGCCGATCCCACGATGATCGGGTCGAGGTCCGTCCCCGAAAGCCTTCCCATGGAACTGCCCAGTATCCCCAGGTCGGCCGCCGTCGTGGTTGCGGGAACCGCAAGAGGGTCTTCCGTTATCGTGAGCGGAAGCGCAGGGGATACGGTGTTATCGGTTATCAGGAGCCCTGTTCCGTCTGCATTGATGGAGGCGGTCACATCTATCGCCGCGGCCGCGTTTATCGCCGCGATCACGTCGCCGATTGTGGCGGCGGCCGTCAGGTCGATTGTGGCCGAAGCGCCGCTGCCGTCGGTGATGACGATGTTGCCCGGTTGCACACCGAGCCCGCCGTTTAACTGGGCCAGCGGCGTATCGAGGGCCGGGCCGTCGCTTATGTCGGGATCAAGGTCCTCATTTCCCACGACCTGCCCGAAGAAAGTGCTGAAGGCGACGTTGCCGGGGATGTTGATCGTAATCACATTTTCCGGTCCGATCTCATCGAATATCAGGCCGTCGTCGCCCCGGTATTCAACGCCATCGGCCGTAAAGGCAAACGGCGGAGCCTCGGTCTGGTGTCCCGCAAAAATGCGGCGCCCGCCGAAATCCGAATTGGCTTCCTGCAGCATCTGCTGTATCAACGCCTCGACTTCGGCCGCCGCGGCGGCTCGTGAGTTCGAGTTTTCCGCGTCGTTTGCCCCGATAACGGTTATCTCGCGGAGCGTCAGGAGAATGTCATTAACCGTGCCCAGCGCCCCCTCGGTGGCGTTGATGAATGATTCGGCGCGGTCAATATTTACGACAAACCTGTTTATCTCGATTATCTCCGCCCGCAGTCTGAGCGCGGTGGCGGCGCCGAGAGGATCGTCCGAAGGCCGCCGGATCTTGAGCCCGGTGGCGATAATTTCCTGGCTTTCCTGCAGGTTTCGCAGCGACGTCTGCAGATTGCGAAGAGCCGTGTTCACGAGAATCGGATTTGATATGCGCGAGATCAATCCGATTCACCCCCTTTTCGTTATTTGTCCATGAATCCGAGCCTGTGCCTCGAGGCGCGGATGATTTCTATTAGCCCACCTCGGTCAGGAGTATGTCGAGCACATCGCTCACGGCGGCGACGAATCGAGCGGACGCCTCGTAAGCCTGCTGCGCGCGGATCATGTTCACGCCTTCCTCGTCAAGCGAAACGCCGGATATGGAATCGCGAAGGTTGCCCACGCCGGCCACGACACCCAACTGTATCTCCACCCTGTCGATCGCCTGCCGCGTCGTGAACCCGAGCGAAACAACCGTCGTCTGGAAGAATTCCTCGACCGTGGCGCTGTTGTTGGCGCCGAGAACGGAAGCGTTGCGCAATTGCGCAAGCTCGAGCGCAATGCTGTTGTCACCGGGTCCGGTCGAACGGCCCGCGGCGATAAAGGCAACATCCGACGCAATGGTCGGGGCGACCGCGATCGTGGCGGCTGCCCCGGCGGCGGGGTCGAACGTGAAGAACGCGTTCAGCCCCATGGCCAGCAGGAAATCGCTCGTGTCGCCCGCCTGCGTGTCGTCGCTCACAAACGAAAAAGTATTGTCCGGCGCCGCGGTCTCGATCACCAGTTCGTTGTCGGCCGTCACCGTCGCCGTCAAAGCTCCGGAAGCGGCAAAAGCCGCGTTTATCCGGGCGGCCACGGTATTCAGCGTATCGGTGTCGGCATCGATCGTGATCTCATGCTGCTCGATTAGCTGCTTCTGGCTGTCATAGACCGCGAGGAAAAAGCTCCCGTCGACCGGCGTAAACGGCAGGCCGGCGCTGTCGAGCGCGGCGTCGGGATCCGTTACCGAGAACTCCGAAGTCAGCGATTGGAACTGGACCAGCCCCTGGCCCTGGCTGTGGATGCGGTTCACTTCCTCGATTAGCGCGAGCGACAGCGTGTTAAGGTCTGCCGATATCTGGTCGGTCGCCACGCCGTCGCGGGTCTCGATATATCCGCGCAGACGCCCACCCGTTATGTCGAGCGGACGGTTGCCGCCGTTGACGGCGACGATCTCGAAGAAATCGTCGCGGGCGGGATCGAGGTCGGGATTAAAGCGAACGTCGATGGGGTTGAACGTGAAGTCCTGCACGATGCCGTATCCGTCCAGGAACACGTTGACCGTCCCGTTTGCGTTTCGCCGTATTTCGACGGCGGCGAGTTCGGATAGCTCGTTCAGGAGCCGGTCACGCACGTCGCGAGAGGCATTCGATGTGCCGGCGCCGACCTCGACGGCGTTTATCTTGCGGTTGAGGTCCACGATTTCCTCGGCAAGCCTGTTGATCTCGGTGGCCGTGCTCTGGATGAAATCGTTCATGTTTGTCCGGACCCTGTTCACCAGGTCGAAGGATAAATTGATCGAGTCGGCGAGCGAAACTGCGGAGCCGAGAACGGACGATCGCACGCCCTCATTTTCCGGATTGTTCGAGAATTCCTGGAGGCTGTCGAAAAAGCCCGAGAGGGTCTGCGCGATTCCCTGCTGTGACGGCTCCGAGAGGATGTCCTCCAGTTGGCTCATGAAATCCATCTTTATCATGAACTCCCCGAGCACCGAGTTCTCCCGGCGAAATCGGTCGTCTATAAGGCTCTCGCGTAACCGTTCGATGAGGGCGACGTTGGAGCCGAACCCAAAGAGCAGCCCACCGATGCGCATGTCGGGCTGCTGCAAGATGTCGGCCCGCTGGCGCGTGTAACCCTCGGTGGCGGCGTTGGCCACGTTCTGTCCGGCGATATTCAGCAGGATCTGCTGCGTCTGGAGCGCGTTCGCGCCCATCGAGAGCATTGAAAACAGGCTTGCGGCCATAATAGAGATCTCCGGGGAATAATCAGACCTGCCGGTCAAGGAGCGAAACCGAGGCGCCCCTGTTTTTTGCCCTGCCGGTACTGCCGTAGGTGGATTCGCACGATTCCGTCTCCACAAGGCTTCTCAGCACCGAGTCCATCAATTCGGCGTTATATCTAAGCAATTCGGCGTTTATCCGGTTCTGACGCTGGACCTCGGTGATGGCCTCGCCGGCGCGATGTCGAAGATCGAGCAGCCTTTCGCGGTCAGTCCCTGCGAAACGTCCGGCGATGCGCGCGAGCGTGGGTTTGGCCTCGGCCAGACCGAGTTCCTCCGCTATTTTCCTCACATGGGCCATGCGATCGATTTCGAGCCGGTTGTTTGAGGCGATCAGGGTCTCGATTCGGAGCGTGACATTGGCGAGATGCTTTAAATCATTAGATACTATAGCTTTACGTTTTTCAAGGATCAGGCTCTTGAGGTCGGAATAGTTTCTTATCTGCTTCTCAAGTACGCCCGCAAGATCATCGACGGCCCTTTGCATCGGCATATTCCTTTCTAAAGGTAATTATCGGCATTTCCGGCCTTTTGCTTTAGCAAATCCTTCATGCTGTCGAAGATAAGGTCGGCGAGCCCCAGTTGATTGGCGCGGGCCATCTCGGCGGCGATTTCCTCATCGAGAAAATCCTGGAATATCTCCTCGGTTTTGCCCCCGCTAAGGATCGGGTTTGGCGGGATGGCCTTGCGCATCTCCCTTATGAGCGTGTGGATAAAATATGCCTCAAGCTCGCGGGCGGCGCCGCGCAGCCGCTCGGGGTCGGCGTCGTCGCCTGTCAGGCGGAGATGGTTGAGCTTGAGCTCTGTTTGGCCCATGCCCGCCCGCTCGATGCCCGCCGAAGCTATGTCGAACTGGTTCATTTGCCTCCCACGCGTCTTTTGAGAAAATCATCCGCGGCCAGGGCCGCGGCGTGTATTACGAGACAATGCGAATTCTTCCGGAGCGCTACATAAGCTCCAACTGCACCTGGAGAGCGCCCGCTCGGTCTATCGCCTGGAAAATAGCTACCATATCCTGCGGGGTGACGCCGAGATCGTTCAGCGCGGCCGCGACTTCGCCCACGTTCGCGCCGCTTATTTCGACGATATGCCCTTCGGTCGCCGGCGTCTGCTCGGTTTCGTCATCGGGGGCCTCGCCGATGATTATCCGTATCTCGCCGTGGGAAACGGCCACCGGAGATATTACCGCACCCTGTCCCACGACCACGGTTCCCGTGCGTTCGTTTATCACGACTTTGCCGACGACGTCGGTTTCTACGGGAATGCTTTCCATTTCACTGATAAAAGCGACAATTTCCTTCCTGTGCTTGGCCGGGATTTCAACCCTCACCGTGCCGCCGTCGACGGCTTCGGAACATATCTGGTGGAAGTGAAGATTTATCGCGTCGGCCAGATTGGCGGCGGTTGTAAAATCGGCCCGTTTCAGGGAAAGCGTGAGATACACGCCATCGGAGATTATCGTTGAGGGCACCTCTTTTTCGACAACCGCGCCGCTCGGCACGAGGCCGGTCGTCAAATGTTTTTCCTGTCCTCCCTGCCGTGCGCGCGTCTCGAATCCGCCTATCGATACC
>CBFDAY010000088.1:0-9060 GCA_965602895.1 uncultured bacterium | reverse complement strand
CTTGATGAGTTCTGGCCCGACGTTGCCGATAGCGGGTGGATCGGCGGCGGGGCGGAAGGCTGGGAGCGAGGCCCCTACTGGCTCGATGGGATCGTGCCTCTGGCCTTCCTGCTGGACAGCGCGGAACTGAAAACCAAGGTTCATTATTGGATAGATTCTATTCTTCGGCTCCAGCACGGGGATGGCTGGCTTGGGCCGATACAGGACGAAACGCACGGCTACAAATATGATCCCTGGCCATCTTTCGTTGTGCTGAAATCTTTGACGCAATATCACGAGGCCACGGCCGATGAGCGCGTGGTCCCGGCCATGAAAAAGTTCTTAAAAAGGCTCGACATCGTCCTGACGGAAAAGCCGCTGCAGATGTGGGGCCAGGTCCGATGGGCCGATCTTGTCCTCAGCATTCACTGGCTTTACGAGCGGATCGGCGAGCCATGGCTGCTCGAACTGGCCGACAAGGTCCGCGAACAGGGGTTTGATTGGCGCAAGAACTTCGCAGAGTTCGCGTTCAAGGAAAAGGTGAACGTGCAAGAGAGCGCGTCCCGGGGGAACTACCTCGCGACGCATGTCGTAAACAATGCGATGGGAATAAAACAGCCGGGCGTCTGGTATCGGCAATCGCACAGTCACGAAGACCGCGACGCCGTGTGGCGGATTATTGACACTCTGGACACCTACCACGGTCAGGCTACAGGCATATTCACGGGAGATGAGCATCTGGCCGGGCTCAACCCCTCACAGGGCAGCGAGTTGTGCGCGGTGGTTGAATACATGTTTTCGTTGGAAGTGTTGCTGGCGGTCCTTGGCGATCCGCGGCTGGCCGATCGCCTCGAGCGCATCGCGTTCAACGCCTTGCCTGCCACATTCAAACCGGACATGTGGGCCCATCAGTATGTCCAGCAAGCCAACCAGGTTGTTTGCAGAATATCGGAAGATCGGATCTATACGGACAACGGTCCGGATGCCAACATCTTTGGCCTGGAGCCCAACTTCGGCTGCTGCACCGCCAACATGCACCAGGGATGGCCGAAGTTTGCTTCCCATCTGTGGATGAAAACGCCCGACGATGGGCTGGCCGCAGTCGCGTATGCTCCTTGTGAGGTGGAGACGGAAATCAAGGATCAGCCCATATGCATTGAAGTGCGAACCGACTATCCGTTCGAAGACACGATTCGTTTCACCGTCCGGACGAAAGAGGCGGTCCGCTTCCCGCTGCGCCTGCGGATTCCCGCTTGGGCGGAGGATGCGGAGATTCGCGTCGGCGATGCAGCGCCCATCAGGGCCAACGGGGGAATGTTTCATACCATCGAGCGCGATTGGGAAGGCAACACACCGGTGACCCTGCAGTTGCCTATGCGTGTGCGGACCCAAATGCGTTACAACGGAGCCATTTCCCTTGAGCGAGGGCCGCTTGTTTTCGCTCTGAAGATTGGAGTGGAGTGGAAGCAGATCAAAGGCGAAGAGCCTCATGCGGACTGGGAGGTTTATCCGACTACCGACTGGAACTATGCACTGGATATCGACCGGGAAAACCCGGAGAAATCGATATCGTTTGAGTCGCGTCCGGTCGGTGACTGCCCATTTTCACCCGAGGGAGCGCCGGTTCGTGGACGCACAAAAGGCAAGCGCGTGACGGATTGGAGGGTTGAGCGGAATGCCGCCGGTCCATTACCCATGGGCCGAGTGAAATCTTCCGAACCAATCGAAGAATTGGAGCTTATTCCCTACGGCTGTACGAACCTGCGTGTAGCGGAGTTTCCTACGCTCTATCCCGGCTGAGCTACGGGCGCAACTGCTTTCTCCGCCATGGATGGGCCGACTCACAGATCGAGCGAATGCCCGCCGACAAAAAGATGGAGCGGGAGACGGGATTTGAACCCGCGACTTCAACCTTGGCAAGGTTACACTCTACCACTGAGTTACTCCCGCAACGGGGTTATTATAGCCTCTCGCGACGGAAGTTGTCAACATTTTTTTGCCTGCGCCCGGGGAGCGCATATTGCGACGAAAGAACGTCCAAACTAGACTTCCATCGGCCAAATACGGTATAATTAACGTATCCTATGGCTACAAAAACGCGGAAAAACCTGGAGGCCGACGACGCAATCGAGTATAGTCTGCTGATTGTGGATGATGACTCGACTGTGTTGGAGCTAATTGGCACCAAACTCACCTCACAGGGGTATTCCTGCGTGATGGCCGAGAGCGCCGAGGTCGCGCTCTCAATGCTGCAAAAAGAAGTTTTTGACGTCGTTGTCACCGACCTGCACCTGCCCGGCATCGACGGTTTTACCCTCACGGAAGTGCTGAAGACAAAGCATCCCACCGTCGGCATCATAGTAATCACGGGTATGACCGACGTTGACAGCGCCGTAAGGGCCATGAAGGCCGGGGCCGACGATTATATAACCAAGCCTTTCAACCTCGACCACATGGTTATCAGCGTCGAGCGCACCCTCGAGAAGCGAAACCTGATTATTGAGAACAAGAATTACCAGCAGTTCCTGGAGCAGAGAATACGGGACGCCACAAGGGAACAGCAAAGGGCGCTTACTGAGCTTAAAGAGGCCAAGGATCATCTTGAGAACTTTATAGAAAGCTCGGTTGACGCCATAATTTCCCTCGACACCACGGGGAAAATCGAATTCTGCAACACGAGCACCGAGAGCCTTTTCGGCCATAGCGTCGGCAAGATCATGGGTCAGCATCTGTATGAATTCTGCACCAGAGGGAAAGAAGACGCCGACAAGCTCATCGCCGCCATTCTGCTTGAGGGAAAAGTGCAAAACTATGAGGTCGAACTCGTCCCCACGGACGATCAGCCCCTGATTGCCAGCGTCTCCGGATCGGTGCGGCAGGATTCTGAGGGCAAAAGAATAGGCATTATCGCTATTTTCAAGGATATCACGGAGCAAAAACAACTCGAAAACGAGCTGCAGGAACTCTCCATTAAGGACAATCTCACATCCCTGTACAATCAAAGGCACTTTTATCGTGTGTTGCAAAAGGAAATGGCGCGAGCCGGCCGCCAGAATCATCCCCTGTGCCTCTTGTTGCTGGATCTGGACAATTTCAAACAGCTCAATGACTCGCGCGGGCATCTGGCAGGCGATCGGATACTTGAGCGCGTGGCCCAGATCATAAAGGAATGCACGCGTGAACACGTGGACTACACTTTCCGCTACGGGGGCGACGAGTTCACGATCATTCTCACCGAAACCATCCCCCGACAGGCCCAAGAGGTCGCCGAACGTATTAATCAAATGCTGCCCCGATCGATCGAGCATGAGAACCTGACCCTGAGCATAGGGCTTGCAGAATTTACAAGTTCGGTGAGTCTTGAGAGTTTCATCAACAGCGCCGACAAAGCGATGTACGAGGCCAAGAAGGCCGGTGGAAACCGCATCGCAGTTGCCGCCCCCCCCGACAAATCTTCCTCCGCCTTCTGAGTTGCCACTCTTTGCCTTAACATATGTCTCGAACCGTTGTGGAAATAACTAAACGGGCGTTTATTTTGTGCGCTCTAGGCAGCTCTCCCGCAGAAATATGCGCATATTTCCGCAATTCCCCCTTGAAAAAATAAGTTCATGTGTTTTCTAATATCATAGCAGATATCTTTTTTAGCCAAAACGATTTAGCTTTTGTCATCAGTTCCTGCAAAAATCATATATTTGCCGCAGAAGGCCCTTGTAGGGTCCAAATCCAGGGATATTGCTGATGAAGGACGGATATCATGAAATTCAACATTGATAAAACGAACGGTTTGGGAAATTCCGACCGCACATTTGGTATTTTTTTTGGTCGCTACGGTGTCGGTGATTCTTGATTTGCGATGCTGCAACTGCTCCATACCGTGCGTTCAAGAGAGCCCCGAAAAGCAATCGCCGTCGTCGACGGCGTAGCTGACCAGCCTTTTTCAGGGCCACTGATTATGCTCTCTCAAGTCGAATAGTTGATCGAATTGGAAGCGGTTCCGGAGCCGTCTGCCCTCCAAATTTGTCCGTTCTTGAAGCTCAGGCGGTCCCCTACCCTGGCCGGAATCGCATTTGTCGACAATCCGCCGCTTTCATTTTCCGCCCCGCTCCATTATAATCGAGTTGACCACCCACACAGGCCGAAAGCACGAAAGAGAAAGGAAGGGAGCATGGGATTCGATCTGATTATCAGGAACGGAAGCATCCTCGATGGCAGCGGCAAACCCTCGGAGAGAGCGGACGTCGCGATCGAGGGCGAAAAGATAGCCGAGATCGGCGATCTCGCCGACGCGCAAGCCGGACACGAAATCGACGCATCGGGGCTAACGCTCGCGCCGGGTTTCATAGACATTCACTCCCATTTCGATTGGCCCGTCATCGCGGCCGATCATAGCGATCTCTTGAGCCCTTTGCTCAAACAGGGCATTACGACCATGGTGACGGGCAACTGCGGCTTTTCGCCTGCCCCGCTCTCGAAAGAGCACAGCGACGTGGCAATGCAAAGGGTGTTGCTACAGCTTTTTGGCGAATCCATCGCCGAAGGGAAAAGCGCGGGAGATCTGTTTCCGTGGAACTCGATGGGCGAGTTCCTGGATTTCCTGGAAAAACAGGGTGTCTCTTTCAACATCGCCGAGTTGGTCGGCCACGGCAGCATCCATACGGCGGTCAAAGGCGAGGACACGACCCCGCCCAACCGTGACGAACTGGAGAAAATGAAGGCGCTCGCGCGGCAGAGCCTCGAAGAGGGCGCCTTCGGCATCTCCACGGGATTGGGCTACTCACCGGGGATTTTCAGCCCGCAGGAGGAGATCGTCGAGTTCGCCAGGATTTCCAGGGAATACGGCGCGATGTTCCCCTCGCACCTGCAGGCCTACAGCTGGGTCTCGCCCGCGTATGAGGAAATCGGCGGCGAGCCGCACAACCTGCGCTCGGTCAAGGATTTCATCAAGGTCGGCGAGCTGACCGGCCAGCCGCTCCAGATTTCGCACCTAATTTTCGTCGGCCAAAAGACGTGGGAGGACACCACCGACGCCGTCATCGGCGAGATCGAGGCCGCCGCCGCGCGCGGGATCGACGTCGGATTCGACGCTTACGCCTACACCGTCGGTATCTCGACCATCGCCGTCATATTCCCCGCCTGGGCGCTGCCCGACCTCGTCAACAACCTGCAAAACCCGGAAATCCGCGACCGCATACACGGCGAGATCGATATGGCAAAAGGAATGCTCCAGTTCGGCTACGAAGACCTGACGTTGATGTGGGGCGCGTCGCCGAACCTGACTCAATACGAAGGCAAAAACATGGCCGAGATCGCGGCCGAGCGCGGCGAGGACCCGTTTGACGCGTATTGCCGGCTCGTGGTCGAAAGCAACGGGCTCGCGCGCATTTTCCTCGCGCAATATAGCGGAAACGAAAAGGACGAGTCCGTGCTGCGCAGGGTTCTCGCGCACCCGCTGAACTCGTTCGAGACCGACTGCATCATCACGCGCCAGGGCTGGCAGTACCCGAACGCATGGGGCAACTACCCTCGCATACTCGGCCACTATGTTCGCGACCTCAAGCTGATGCCGCTCGAAGAGGCCGTCCGCAAGATGACCTCACTGCCCGCGAGCCGGGCCGGAATAAGGGATCGGGGGCTCCTCAAAAAAGGGCTCGCCGCCGACGTCGTCGCATTCAACCCCGACACCGTCGCCGACAGCGCTACGCTCAAGAATCCCTCCAAGGAGTCGGTCGGAATCGAATATGTCCTGCTCAACGGCCAAATCGTAGTCGACAAAGGCAAATACACCTCCGGCCAGCTTCACGGCAAGGTGCTGCGGCGCGGTTGATGATATCGCCGGAACAAAGGAGTGAACAATGAAAGACAAGATAATTCAGGCGATGGCCCGCTTTACATACGGGATCTACGTACTGACAACGATGAAGGACGACGAAAAACACGGCATGATCGCGTCGTGGGTGTCGCAGGTTTCATACGACCCGCCGCTGGTAATGGTCGCCATCCGCAAGAACCGGCGCGTGCATCCGATCGTCATGGAGATGGGCGCTTTCGCGCTCCATGTGCTGGACAGGGACGAGAACAAGGGGCTGCTGGGCCGTTTCAAGCTGCCCAGCCCGGCCCAGAGGTTCGAGGGCGTCGAATGCATTATGCTGGAGACCGGCTGCCCCATCCTGAAGGACACACTCGCATACCTGGACTGCCGCCTCGTCGAGACTGTCGATGCCGGCGACCACACGCTATTCATCGGAGAAGCCCTCGCGGCCGACGCCGCCAAAGAAGGCGCCCCCATGACCGGCTGGGATTACGGAAAAGTATATCTGGGGAGTTCTTGAGGGCCGAGAAGGGGATCAATCGGGGGACATAATACCTATTTTTGCCTTTTGCGGTGTCGGCGGCAACTCGCCGCGGAATTTCCAAGTTCACCACTTAAGCTGAAACTCGATTTCTTCCGCGCGGCCCTCTCGCTCGTGTTCTATATTGATAATTGCGTCCGGAGGCACGGATACGCGCTCGCCGGCAACCTGTATTCGAAACCTCTTCCCCTGTTCAATACAGTCTGCCAACCTGCGAAGTTTTGCGACAAATTGTTTTGCAGGATATCCTTTCTCAATATCTCGTTCGGGTTTTGCCGTTCGCCTTGACATAATAATGCTCCTACTTTTGATGCATTTCCATAGATGCCTTCGCGGTCAAAAGAATCTGCTTTGGGCGGGCACAGGGGCCCGCCCCTACAAGTCGTAAAGGCAGGTAGAGCCGAATAATCAGGTTATCCGCCTCTCCTTATCACCTTTCCCGCCAGCACGTCGGCGTGATATGCGCCGTCCTCCAGCACAACCTTGCCGTTGATGAGGACGTACTCGATTCCCACCGGATTCTGATAGGGGTTGCCGAAAGTGGCGCGGTCGATAATCGTTTCGGGATTGAATACGGTCACGTCCGCGTATGCTCCCTGCCGGATGGAGCCGCGGTCTTTAAGCCCCATCTGTTTTGCCGGGAGGGCGGTCATCTTGCGGACGGCTTCCTCCTGCGTCATGGCGCCGGCCTCGCGGGCGATGCGCCCGAGCACCCTGGGAAATGTTCCGTACGCCGCCGGATTGATGGTCCTGTGGTCACCGCCGACGATATCGGAGGCGATGGAGCAATTCGGGTCGGTCGCCGCCTCGGCAATGGATTCATCGTCCATTGGGTTGTCGAACCCGCCGCCGGTCACGATGATCCTGCCCTTTTCCTCAAGCGTGAGATCAAATACCGTCTCGAACGGGTCCTTATCGAGGGCGGTAGCGATCTGCTCGACGCTCAAATTCTCGAAGCGCTTATTCTTCTCCTCCCGGAATCCGCTCAAGCATATGAGCGACCACGAGCTGAAGGCATTGTGATACTGGTTGTCCGTCCACCAGCCGTGCTCCCAATTGGGCCACGCCGGCACAACGGTCTCCCATCCGTTGACTATCCGCCTGCGCACGAGCGGGTCTTCCAGCCTCTCGAAAAACTTATCCAGCCCGCCGTCGAACACCTCGGGTGGAAATAGCGAGAGCAGCGTCGTCGAGCCTGTCGAGTATGGTATCAGATCGTGCCCGATCTCGACCCCGCGCTTGCGCGCCTCCTCGATCGTTTTGTTTGCTCGCTCCATCACCGTCGGATCGTCGCGGATGAAGCTGCCATGATGCGAAATCTGCAGCGGGATCTGCAGCTCCTCGGCGACCCTGATGACCTCCCGGACGGCCTCGGGATATGTTTCGCTCATACCGCGCGTGTGCGGAATCAGCGGCGCGCCAAAATCGGAGAGCACGGAAGCGACCTCGATTATCTCGTCGGTATTCGAATAGATGCCTGGAACATAGTAGAGTCCCAGCGACAGCCCGATAGAGCCGGCCTCAAGCGATTCGCGCAGCATCCTTTTCATCTCGGCGATCTCTTCCGGCTCTGCAACTCGCGCCTCGAACCCCATCACGTTTGTCCGGAGCGTCCCGTGGCCCGTCAGGATTCCGACGTTGAACGCCTGCCCTATCTTCTCCAGGTGGGTAAGAAACTCATCCATCGTGGTCCACTCGAACTTCAGGCCCCCGCGCGGAAACGCAAAGTCCCAATACGTGCTCACGGTCTCTTCGTATTCATGGTTTATGGGCGCAGGACTGTACCCGCAGTTGCCCGCAACAATTGTCGTCACTCCCTGACGCGCCCAGCTTTCGAGAACCTCGGCGTGCCGCGGCGAGGCGAGGAAGAAATCCAGGTGCGTGTGCGCGTCAATGAATCCGGGCGCAACCGTCAGGCCCGAGGCGTCGATGACGCACGCCGCGTCGGCGTCGGGGAAAAGGCCGACGTCCTTGATGCGGTCGCCTTCGATGACCACGTCGGCCCTTGCTGACGGCGCGCCCGAGCCATCCATGACCATTCCATTCTTTATCAAGACATCAATGCCCATCCGGCAACCTCCTCTTCGGAATACACTCACGGGAGACGCGTAAAAGCTATTCTAGCATTTGGCGGGGAATGGGTCAAAGAAACCTGTCCGGACGAAGGCTTGGAAAATGCAGACGTCGGTGCGATCCGACGGGTCGTCGCTGACATTGAGAGGCCGCTCTTGCGGAGCGGTCTGCTCGTGTTATTCCGAATCTATTCGCGGCAGCACCGAATCACAGATCGGGCCGAGGAAATCGTTGTCCGACCACAAGGGCCGCCCCTCGCCGAGACGAACGGCAACGATATCGAGACTGGGAATAACATATATCCTTTTCTCGCCCATCCCCATCGCGGCATAGGCGTCGGCGGGAGCATCCGGCCATATCAGCTTCCACGTGTTGAGCCACCAAAGGTAACCATAAAAGGGATTAAGCCATTGCGAAGGCTGCGTCGATCGGATCACCCAGTCACTGCTGACGATCTGCTCGCCGTCCCACTCTCCCCCGCGAAGGTACAGATACCCGAACTTGGCAAACTCGCGGGCCGAGGCGAAGACCGACTGGTATGTTAACGTGTTGCCCACTTGGTCGGTCATCCACGTGGCGTTCCACATGCCGATCTTGTTCCACATCCGCTCGCGCGCATAGTCGGCGGCCTGCATGCCCGAGACCTGCAACACAAGCT